>JAHJOS010000270.1 GCA_018820005.1 Alphaproteobacteria bacterium
CCGAGCTTGTTAAACTGGGCCTGGAGACCTCGGTTGTTCAGAAGGGCGACCTGGACGGCCGAATCCGCCGTCAGGGGTTTGGAGAGCAATGCCTGCACGCGGATGCGGACCGAGGCTTCGTCCGCAGGGGTCGCGATCTTGACCGTGTCCTGATTGATCTCCGTCCGAACCCTGCCAACGACGGGCGACATGCCCCCGTCTTTGGAAAAAGTGGTGCAGGCGGACAGTGAAAGAGCCAAAGCCGCCATCGAGATAAGCCTGCGACCGGCTACGGGGACATGGATGCTGAGCCTAACGGTCATTGCGAGCTCCCGGGTGAGACGGCGGTGTTGCTATCGAGCCATGGGCGAGGTTGGACGGGAACGTGGTTTACGGTGCCGCTCAGGACGCTGACGTTGCTTAACGCCGGTACAGGGGACCGAGGGTCAGCTGCGGACGGCAGCACTGACCTAGGCGACGCGGTGGCGCACGCCGACAAGGCAGCCGCAAGGGCCACCGCCAGGATGATTTTCATGTTCTATCGCTTCGATTTCGCTGAAGCCGCCTTGGTCAGGACGGCAGGTCGCGCAACGGCGTTGCGGGACGGACAGGTATCGGGTGTGTTACCGATTCCAGCTCGAGCGCCGGGTAGGCGCCGAAATCACGAAAGGCGGGGCGGGCGTTCCAGGCTTGTGACGGACGATGCGGTCAGAGTCCGCGACAGACCGGGTACCTGTATGGTCCGGACGACGGACAGGAAGGTGCTGTGTTCGAAGCACGGCTGTACCGCCCCGTGGCAGCTCATGGCGCAACAGGAGGACGTCTGTCCGTGATCTGCGGAATGTCCGTCGGCTATCTCGAGATCCGCACATTCGGCCTGTTCGACCTGACAGTGTTCAACGGACTGAACGTCGACGATCCCAGGCGTGGCCGGCGCAGCCGCATGGGTGAACGGCACGCTGAGCATCAGCGTGGAGAAGATCACCAGAAAAATGCGGGCGGCAAGAATCATGCACGCAAACTGCCTCAGTCGTCCGTTATCCGCAAGCAAGTTATTGCAGACTTCGGCGCGGCAAATTAACCGGTTGTAAACGATTCCGTTTCGTCTTCGCCGACGGCGGGTGACGCGGACCTATCCGATGTTCCGGATCGCTACATCTGCAATTCAGAGTGGCCTTACTGGTCGTTTGTCGTTCGGCTTTCCTGATAGCCACGCTCTCGGTCCGGCCAGGTGGACTTGATGTAGTCGAGCACGGCCCGGATCTGTGCATCCGTCATGACCCTTTCAAAGGCTGGCATATCCGTTTAGTAGCCGGGCGCAAGCGATGCCAGGCTATCTCGGACGATGCGCATCAGTTGGTCGTCCGAGTGGTGCCATGTGTGACCGGTTGAATCGTGCGGCGGCGCCGGAAGCCGGCCGGTCGGAAGGCGTTTCATCCAGTCCGCCTGTCCTTGCAGCCGCTCGCCATGACAGCCGGCACATCGCTCGATGTAGAGCATGCGGCCGTGCTCACCGGCGTTTGCCGCTAGGCCGAAGGACAGCAGAACGATCAGGGCGATCAGGGAGCGAGCGGAACCCAAGACTTGCCACCATCGGTACTGGATAGAACTTGGCTCTTTTGGGTCACCGCCACCGCCAGATCGATATCGATCGAATCGAACGCCATGTGCAGAAGGATGTCGTCGGCCATTCCACCCAGCTCTGTCAGTCTCTGTCCCTGCAGCGTATAGAGGCCCGCTCCCGCGATGAATGCCCGGAGTATTCCGTCGGAAGCGACTTCCACTGATGAAACCGCCTGACCCTCAGCCGCGACCATCCTCCAGCTGGCGCCGAAGTCCCGGCTCTCAAAAAGACCTTTCATGGTACCGGCGTACAAGTGTCCGACTTCGTCGGCGGCTGCGGCGAGATCGATCAGTTCGTCGGGGCCAGGCTGTCGGATTGTACTTAATTGCGAGAATGCGCCCGTTCAGGAGCATTGCTGCATTTAATTATGAGACAGGCTGACTACATTCGTCTCATAATTGCTGCATAAAAGAGACTCTTGTCGGCGGCTGATCATCTCGCCAACGAAGGTGCCAAATCGTACTCGGTTTGCCCCCATGGTCTGAGACTGAAGGGTCTCCAGCATCTCAAACCCGATCTGCGTCACACTCCCTACCGCCGCAAGCAGGAAATGCCGCAAGCCAATGGGAAGGATCGGTTTGCCTGCCGAGGGCAGGGGGATATTGTTGTTGGCAACCGTATCGTCGAAGTCAGGAAAGATAGCACCAAGAACCCGCAGGCGCGGTAGATCATCCGGGTCGACATTTAGAGGCCTGGGAACGCGTCTCATAAGCAGCAGTCGTGCGAGTTCGCCGGGTGATGCCCAACCGATATTCTCGCCGTTTGCCTCGGCCTGGAACAGCCGCTCTCCATGTTGGATGAGATGTTGACAGTTCGACGGAGGAAAGGGTGTCTGGTCGTTGTTATCAGCTAGCATCTGATCGCAAAGCGGGCAGTGGAGGCGCCATCCCTCCAATTGGTAGCGACGAATGACGGTGCCCATGCCCTGCTCGTTCGCACATTCCTGGCAACGATTGACTGGTTGAACGGCGATCATTCTGTGCGCTATTTTCGGTGCTGCTGCAAAAGTCATGCCCACGATGGACTGGGGTTTTGACCTGAACATACATGCCAGCCTTGCTGCATCGGCAGGTTTCAACGTTAGATCCACACTCCGTAGGGCGCGCGCTAATGGCAGGCAATGCTGGAGCAGGACGAGCGGCGGCACGTCGTAGAACAGAGCGTGTCTTGATATCCATGACGACAGCAACTCGTCGGGCAATGATCCCATTTCTGACGCTCGAGTCATGTAGCCGCTTGGTAGGGATTGGCTGCTGGTAGCGACCTGAGCGGCGACTCAGCCATGCAGGACGCCGCAAGTCGCCATCAATTATCTGATGGCACCTGCGGGAGGGA
>JAHJOS010000271.1 GCA_018820005.1 Alphaproteobacteria bacterium
AACGCCGAGCCCGACGAATCGCAAAAACAGCTGGAATCCCGACATTATCTTTGAGAAACTTAGGAGATGAACCAGTGGCGCCACCCCGGCAGTCAATGGCGCCAACAACGCGCCGGCCATTATTGAAGCGAAGCGAATTCGCCGCACTGCGCGAAATCGCGCCGGGAAAGGGATCGTCATTGCCGTTCCTCCCACACATTTTGACCCTAGCAACCTAGCGGCGACGATCGGCAATGACAAATTGTAGGGGCGGCGCGCGCCAAGAGGGTATCAGACACGCGCGGTGCCCCTCGAAATGCTATCGCCTGTCGCTAGCGTACTCACTCCCGCTCCGACGCAAAATACGGTTTCACATACTCCGGCAGAATGCTGAGCCATAGCCAGACCGCCGGCTTGCCGTCGGCATGGAAAGGGTCTTGGTCGACGACGAGAGGAAAATCCTCAAGAAATGCCAGGGCACCGCTTCGGGACTTGGCGCCCCACACTCCGTCAGAAGGGCCCGCCGCGTAGCCCATCTCGTTCAGCATGGCCTGGATGGCGTATGCCAGTTCCTCCTCGGTCGCCGGAGGCCGGGTGCTGACCTTGTACTCCGGGATGGCCGGCGGCAGGTCTGCGGGGTCGGCATTTGCGTCATCCACCGGTCGCACCCGCCGGACATCATCGGCGAAAGGCGAACCGGGTACGACCTGCTCGACGCGAACATGTGTCTCGTCGGCCTCCTTGTTGACGTAGATGCGGGTATCCAACTGGGCCTCGACCCTCTGTCGGCCCGCGATAACGTCACTTCCCGCCAGGCTGACGTGGTATCGCCCCGTCGGCAGTGTGATAGGCCGCGCGCCCACCTTGGACTCCGCGATCAATTGCCCCAAATCGTCCATGACCTGATAGGGCGCAACAAAGGCCGACCGCAGGGCGCGCCGAAGCCCCACCTCGCCACCGCCAAAATAGAACTCGCCCCCCGTGATGCCGGCGACCGCCGCGAGGCTGTCTTGCGTTGCAGGATCTGAGACATCGAAACCAACAATATTGATGCGTAGCCCAAAGCCTGTCTCGACAAGGCCGCGGGCGACAGCCTCGGGGTAGTACGGATCTCCGGGTGCCGCGTCGCAGGTCTCCTCTCCGTCGGTCAGCAGTATGATCAGCGACTTGTCCGCGCCGCCGGCATCCTCAGCTGCGAGCGCCAGCGAATAGCCTAGCGGCGTCTGTCCGCGCGGGACGATCGCCTTGACCACATCGGTAATTTGATCGCGCGTATTGGACTGCGGCGCGACCGACAGCTCGCTGTCGCGACAGCTGCGCTCCTTTGGCTCGGCTGACAGGTTTTGACCATAGACCCTGAGCCCAACCGGAACGCTTTGCGGAATTTCACGCAGGAGGTCCAGGATTACGGTTCGCGCCACGTTGATCCGCTGGCGGCCTTGATCGGTTCCGGCCCGCATCGACCCGGAGGCGTCCATAATCAGCATGATATTGCCAACCGCGGCGGCCGAGACAAACTCCTCGCCCGTTTCGAGGACCTGGAGGCGGCCATCTTGGTCGGCAATGGAGAAGCTTATCGTGTAACTGCCGCGATCGCGAATGCGTGCAGCGATCTCGTCGTACACGGCGTGCAATTCTTCACCCGTCGGCGAGTCGAAATAGGCACCCAGCGTACCCAGAGAGAACCCGTGCAACATATCGTCTAGGTCGCTGCCAACGGCGCTATCGAATTGGCGCATGGCACTGCCGAGACCAATTGCGTAGATCGGCACGCCAGCGGCCGTGATCTCGCGCCACAATTCCGGATAGGAGGCCTGTGACGAAACGTCCTCACCATCCGTCAGCAGCACGATGGCGCGGTTACCCGCTTCGTTTCGCAAAGTCTCGATCCCTGCGAGCACGGCATCGTAAACCGAGGTGCCGCTACCCCCGTCCGTATGAACGCCAGTCTCGATCGCTTCAGCAATCGCAGCGCCATCGGTCGTCAGCTCCGACAGGGTTTCGACGTCCCCGGCGAACCGGACCAGCGACAATCGTTCTTCCGGCTGCTTGGCGAGCGCAAACAGCTTGGCGGCATCCATCGCAGTCAGAACGTTGCTGCCCATACTCCCACTGTCATCGATGACGATGGCAACACCGGACTGCGGCTCCTCTAGCCGGATCAGGTAGTTGCCCGGATTCAGCTTCCAGGTGAAGAACTGTTCAACTGAAGCTGAGGCCGGACTGTAGTCGAAGAGTACGTCTCCACCTGAAGGCAGGAGTTGTAGGTTCGTTCGAATATGCGGCGTGCCACGAAGCACGAAATTCACAGTCTGCGGGGTTTCGCCCTCGACCGCAAAGCTGAAGAAATCGACATCGCCGCTGCGATCGGATCGTCCGGCGTAGCTGAGGTCCTCATCCATCGGTGTTGCGTGAGACGGATCGTCATTGGATTCGGTCTCTGGTTGCATCGTCGACGTGTCGGCAACTGTCTCGTCGGTTGCCAATCCGGTGTCGTGTTTGGCCCTGAGCCATGCCCCGTGTGTAGCGGTGATCTGTGCGCCCTGAATGCCCATCCCAGGGGCGCCAGGCTCGATGATGGTGAGCTTTAGGAACCTGGCCGCCGCGACCGGCGTCAGGTCCAGACTCAATAGGTTCTGGTTGGCATCGGCCTGCAGGTAGCCCACATCTTGAAAATCGCCCAGCGGGGAATAACCGGCTGAAACGGAGACTCGAACTTTCGGCGCCCAGTTCGCCGGACGGCCATCGGGTAGGTCGACGGCAACCG
>JAHJOS010000032.1 GCA_018820005.1 Alphaproteobacteria bacterium
AGGAATTCCAGACAGATCTCTTGAGCGCCACGTCTTCAAGTCTGCGTAGATGCCAAGATGCCCGCTCTCAGCGTAATGGAGGCCGGCGGTGCCTGCGGCAGCATTCGATATGTCCCGGCGACACTCACGGTCGATCCGGCGCAGCAGGCGCCACCATCGGCGAAAGCCGCGCCGCCTTTTGGATTTTCCCATCCCGAACACAGTGTGCCCCGCCTAGAAAGCGACCCTGTGGACACCTTTGAGCTGCAGGATCTCCCTTGCTTCATCGGGCGTTGCGACCTCACAACCAAGGTCTTCGACGATACGACGAATCTTGGCGACCTGTTGGGCGTTGCTTTCCGCCAGGACGCCGCGCGAGATGAAGAGGCTGTCCTCGAGCCCGACGCGAACATTGCCGCCGAGCTGGCTGGCCGACGTCGCCAGCGGTATCTGCGCCCCGCCCGCACCCAGCACCGACCACTGGTAGTCGTTGCCGAACAGCCGGTCGGCCGTGCGTTTCATAAAGATCAGATTGTCCAGTTCCGGCCCGATGCCACCCAGGATGCCGAAGATGAACTGGATGAAGATTGGTGCCATGAACAGCCCGGTATCCATGCAAAATTTGAGGTTGTAGAGGTGACCGACATCGTAGCATTCGTGTTCAAACTTGACCCCATGCTCGTCGCCCAGCGCTTTGGCGACGGTGGCAATGTCGCGGAAGGTGTTGCGGAAGATGAAGCTGTCCGAGTTCTCGACATAGGCCTTCTCCCAGTCGAACTTCCAGCTGTCGTAGCGCTTGGCGAGCGGGTGGAAGGAGAAGTTCATCGACCCCATGTTGAGCGAGCACATTTCCGGCGAGAAGCGGCGGGCCGGCGCCAGACGTTCCTCGATGGTGTTCTGCAGGCTGCCGCCGGTGGAGATATTGATCACCGCGTCGGTGGCCTGCTTGATGCGGGGCAGGAAGGCGGCGAAGTGGTCGGGGTCGATCGAGACGCCGCCGTCATGGGGGCGGCGGGCGTGCAGATGCAGGATCGACGCGCCGGCTTCGGCGGCTTGGACTGCATGACGGACAATATCGTCCGCTGTGTACGGCAGCGCGTCGGACATGGTGGGGGTGTGGATGGCGCCGGTAATAGCGCAGGTGATGATGGTTTTGGCGCGTTTGGCCATGGTCAGTCCTTGGGCTTGGCCACGACCTTGCGGCGCAGCGGGAATAGCTGAATGTCACTGCGGGCGCGGACCATGCCCCACAGGCCCTTGGGTGCCAGCAGCATGACGCCGATGGCAAACATCCCCAGGATGATGAGATAGGTGGTGCCGAGGTCCGCCAGGGTCTCGCGCAGCAAGAAGAAGACGATCACCCCGATGATCGGGCCTTCGACCGTGCCGATGCCGCCAATGACCACGATGAAGATCACGAAGGCTGTCCAGTCGTTGGCGCTGAAGGCGGCATCGGGGGAGATGCGCAGCTTCTGCAGGAACAGCAGGGCACCGGTGGCGGCGGTCAGCGCGCCGACAATGACATAGACGGTGAACTTGGTGCGCCAGATGTCGATGCCCAGGCTGCGCGCCGCCAGTTCATTGTCGCGAATGGCGGTGAGGGCCAGGCCGTTGCGCGACCGCAGGACGCCATAGACGACGGCCAGCGCCAGCAAAGCCATCGCCAGGGCGAGCCAGTAGCTGAGCGCCTCGCGCGCATCGCGACCGTCCGCAAGCGACTGGACCACAGGCGTGGGCAGGCTGGTGCCCGAGCCACCACCCAGCGCCGAGACCTGGGCGGCCGAGAGGCGGAACACCTCGGCCATCACCCAGGTGCCGATGGCGAAATAGGCCCCTCGGAGGCGAAAGATCAGCGCTGCGACCGGCATGGCCACAAGGCCGCCGATGACCCCTGCCACCAGCACTGCCAGCACGGGATGCAGACCCCCGAACATGGTCAGGCCGAACAGGGCATAGCCGCCCAGCCCGACAAAGGCCTGTTGCCCGACTGAGACCAGGCCGGCATAGCCGGCCAGCAAATTCCACAGGCTTGCCAGGGACAGATAGAGCAGGACTTCTCCGAGCAGGCGCAGATCGGCGCGTCCGGCCCAATACGGGGCGAGGACCAGCAGGGCCAGCACGATCAGACCCAGGGCGGCCGCAATACGGCTGGCGCCCGAACTCTGGACGATCCTGTATTGAGAAGCGCTCATCCGTCCATCCTCGGAAACAGGCCCTTGGGGCGAACCGCGAGGAGCACCAGGAAGGCAATGTGGCCGGCCAGCAGCTGCCAGCCGGGATTGATCTGCGCGCCGATGGCCTGGGCAATACCAAGCACGACGCCGCCAGCCAGCGTGCCCCATAGATTGCCCAGCCCGCCGATGATCACGGCCTCGAAGCCAAAAATCAGCCGCGCGCCGCCCATGGATGGGTCAAAGCTGGTGCGAATACCCAGGAAGACGCCCGCAATGCCGGTTACAGCAAGCGACAGCGCCATGGCGAGGCCGAAGACATGGGCGCGATTGAGCCCCATGAGCTGGGCAATGGCCTGGTTGTCCGAGGTGGCACGGAAAGCCCGGCCAAGCGCGGTGTGGTAGAACATCCACTGCAGGCCGGCGATCACGGCCACGGCGATGGCGAACATGGCCAGCGGCAGAATGCCCAGGCTGATGCCGCCGACCAGAACGCTGGCGGTTTCGAGCAGGCCGGCATTCATCTTCTGTGGATCGGCCGAATAGATTTCAAGCAGACCGTTCTGCAGGATCACCGACAGGCCGAACGTCACCAGTAGCGGGGGCAGGAGGTCTCCGCCCAGCGTGCGGTTGAGGATGCCCCGTTGCAGGCCATAGCCGATCAGAGCCATGGCGGGGACCACCAGCAGCAGCGAGGCCAGGGGGTGAATGCCCAGGGCGCTGGTGACTGTGAGACCCAGATAGGCGGCCAGGACGATCAGGTCGCCATGGGCAATATTGACCAGCCGCATGACCCCGAAGATAAGGCTCAGTCCGGCCGCGAACAGGGCATAGAGCCCGCCTAGCAAGGTGCCTTGCACAATGGCATTGAGCCAGTCCATGGGGCGCTACACTCCAAAATAGGCGCGGCCGATTTCGGCGCGCGACAGCTGATCGGATCGTCCCTGCAGGGACACACGGCCTTCCTGCAGGCAATAGACGCGCTGGGACATGCTGAGCGCCTTGCCAATGTCCTGCTCGACGAGCATCGCGCTCATGCCGCTGCTCACGATGCCGGGCAGCGCATCGTAGATCGTCTTGATGATCACCGGCGCCAGGCCCAGGCTGATCTCGTCAAGCAGCAGCAGGTCTGGATTGGCCATCAGCGCCCGGCCGATCGCGACCATCTGCTGCTGGCCGCCGGAGAGGGCGGTCGAGGGCACGGCGCGGCGCTCTTCCAGAATGGGGAACAGCGCGTAGATGGCCTCCAGAGACCAGGGGCCGCGCCGCCCGAGCTGGCCGCCGATGATCAGGTTTTCCTCCACCGACAGCGAGGGGAAGAGCTGCCGTCCTTCGGGGACGAGGGCGATGCCGCGGGCGGCAATCTGGTCGGCGCGTAAATGACCAATGGGTTCGCCCTGGTAGCGGATCGCCTCGGCCTGATTGCGCAGAAGCCCGGAAATGGATCGCATCAGCGTCGTCTTGCCAGCGCCGTTGGCGCCAATGATGGCAATGACTTCGCCCGGCGCGACAGTGAGATCGAGCCCATAGAGTGCCTGGAAATCCCCGTAGTGGGCATCGAGGCCGGCAATGGCGAGGATGGGGTCAGGCATTGGCACCAATCCCGAGATAGATTTCCTGCACCTGGCTGCTGGTCATGATGGCCCGGGGTTCGCCATCGGCGATCTTGCGGCCAAAATCGATGACAATGAGCCGTTCCACCACCGAGAGCAGGGCATGGACCACATGCTCGATCCAGATGATGGCCATGCCGCTGGCATGAACCGATTGGATGGTCTCCACCAGCGCGCCGCATTCCGCCTCGGTCAGCCCACCGGCAATCTCGTCGAGCAGCAGCACTCTGGGCCGTGCGCAGAGCGCCCGGGTCAACTCGAGGCGCTTGCGTTCGAGCAGGGTGAGCTTGCCAGCCGGGACATTGGCCTTGGCCATCAACTGGGTCTGCTCCAGGATGTCGAGACAGTGCTCTTCGGCCTCTCCGAGGGCCATGTCAGCGCCCTGGGTTGCGGCGACAAGGGCGTTTTCGAAGACGGTCATCCCACCAAAGGGCTGCGGCACCTGAAATGAGCGGGCAATGCCGCTGCGACAGCGCCTCGGCGCCGACAGCGTGGTGATGTCCTCGCTGCCCAGGAACAGGCGTCCGCTATCGGCCGCCATGGTGCCCGTGATCAGATTGAACATCGAGGTCTTGCCGGCGCCATTGGGACCGATGACGCCCAAGGCCTCGCCGGCGGCCAGTTCATAGCTCAGGCTGTCAGCCACCTTGATGGCGCCGAAGGCTTTGCTGACCTGATCGAGGCGAAGAATAGGGGACATGACGCGCTTTCGCGGGTTCGAGGGGAATGGCCCGCGCCGCAGCGCGGGCCAGATGAGGCTACAGCAGCTTGGTTTCGCCCGTGAGCGGGATATCGGGCGCCGAAGCGTTCGCGGTGATCTTGAGCGCGAAAACCTCGCCGTCCTTCTGCCATTGGCCGGCCACTAGCGGCGTCTTGGTGACATTGTTGATCGGACCGGTCGACCAGTCGACGGTGCCCACGATGGTCGGCAGCCGGGTCTCGGCAATGGCTGCAACGATGGCGGCGCTGTCATCGAGGTCGGCGGCGCGCCCGATGACATTGGCGACCACTTCGAACAGGGCGTGCTTGAACCCGATCGGCTGCGTCCACGGGCGACCGGTGGCCTTGGTATAGCCATTGGCCAGGTCCCGGGCCGATTCACCGGTGAGACTGGAGGAGAAGGGGTGGTCCGGCGTCCACCAGATTTCCGAACTCAGCCCGTTGCCGCGATCACCCAGGCTTTCGATGACCGAGGGAAACAGCAGGGCCTTGCCGATGGTCACCACCTTGGGTGCAAAGCCCTGTTGTGCGGCCTGAGCCCAGAAGGTGGCGAAATCGGGCGGGATCATATTGCCGGTGATGATCTCGCAATTGGCGGCGCGAAAGGCGGAGATCTGCGCCGATAAGTCGTCGGTCAGCGGCTGGTAGCGGCCGGGATCGACCAGGCTATAGCCGGCCTCGGCCAGCGGCTTGGGGAAACCGCGCTCGGCGTCGCCCCAGGCATTGCCATCGGCATCATTGGGGAACAGGCCGCCGACCGATTTGGCGACACCGGTCTTGCCCCACAGATCGAGAAAGGCAGCGATCACGTCTTCGAGGCCCCAGAAGAAGTGGTAGGTGCTGGCAAAGCCGGTGCCGGGCACGCCGTTGCGGCCGAAGAAATAGGGCTGCCAGGGGCAATCGGTGGTGATGCAGGGCACCTCATTGGCCTCGGCCTGGTCGGAGACCGGGTTGACGGTGTCCGGTGTGGAGGCGGCGACGATGATGTCGACCTCTTCGTCCAGGATCAGCTCGGACGCCACTTCCGCAGCACGATTGGGGTTGGACTGGCTGTCCTTGGAGATGATCTCCACGGTCCAGGCCTTGCCCTGGTTCTCGATGCCGGCGGCGAACTTCTTGGTGATGGCATCGAGCACATAATCGTCGGCCTCGGCGAAGCCTGCCAGCGGGCCCGTCCTGGGGCTGACATGGCCGACGCGCAGGGTCGGACTCTGCGCATAGGCGCGCGTGCTGTGCAGGATGGCCGGCATGGCCAGCGCACTGGCGCCTGCGGCCATAAAGGTGCGCCGCGTGGGCTTGAGCAGGCTGATAGGTCTAGGCATTGGTTTCCTCCCTTGATCTGCAGGCTCGATGCGGTGGGGCTCTTTGTCCCTTTCACCGCGTCAGGCCGGCCTGGCGTTTGCGTTCAATTCAGAATGCGGTTGAGCTCCATGAGATGTTCGGAGACGCGCTTGCGCAGGGCATCGGCGTCCGATTGCGTCCAGGTGTGAAAACCAGCACCCGATTTCATACCCAGCCGACCCTTCTCGATCATGGTGCCAAGCAGGGGCGAGGGATGGGGACTTGCCTCCAGATCGGCCAGCACCGTCGAATGGATCGCCAGCGTCAATTCACTACCGACAAGGTCGGCGTTTTCGAGCGGCCCGAGAACGGCAAGGCGCCGACCGAAGCTGGCCTTGACCACCTGGTCCACAGCAGCTGCGTCGCAGATGCCGCGTTCAACCAGGGAAATGGCTTCGCGCCATAGCGCATGCTGCAGACGATTGCCGATGAAGCCGGGGACGTCCTTTTCAACCCGCACCGGCGATTTGCCGATACCGGCCAGTACAGCCATTGTGGTGTCCGTTGTCTCGGCGCTGGTCAGCGGGGTGCGGATCACTTCGACGAGCGGAATCAGATGCGGCGGGTTCCACCAGTGGGTGCCGACCGCGCGGGCGCCAGTGGTCATGGCAGCGGTGATCGCCGTGATCGGCAGGACGGACGTGTTGGAGGCGAGAATGGCCGTGGGCGACGCGAATTGCTCCAACTCCTGGAAGATCGCCTGCTTGAGTGGCAGATCCTCTGGCGCAGCCTCGGTAACCAGATCGGCTCCGGCGACGGCCGCCTCAATGCTCGATGCGACCTGCACGCGTGCCAGCACGGCCGTGGTCTCGGCCTCGGCGCCCATCAGCGACAGGCTCTGGGCAATGCGGTCGTGCAGGGTCGCCAGCGAGGCGGCGACAGGATCATGCACGGTTACACAGTGACCGCCACGGGCAAAGCTGAGTGCTATACCATGACCCATCAGGCCTGCGCCGATCACCGCTATGGTCTGGTGCGTCATGATCATCCCGCCGTGTAGCCGCCATCGGCGTAGAGGATGTGACCGGTGTAGAAGTCCGATGCCCTGGAGGCCAGGAACAGCAGCGGACCGATGAGATCTTCGGGTTCGCCAAGCCTTCCCTTGGGCACCCGGGATAGAAAGCCCGTCCGGACTGTGTCGGCCTCGGGCGTGTCGGCAAACATCCAGGCGGTCAGGGGCGAGCGAAACACGGTGGGTGCAATCGCATTCACCGTAATTCCCACCGGGCCCAGTTCGCAGCCGAGCGCCCTGGTGATGCCGTCGACGGCAGCCTTGGAGGCGCAGTAGGCCGTGTAGCCGGCGGGGTGGCCCAACAGACCCCGTGCCGAGGACATCAATACTATCTTGCCCGCGCCACGGGCCTGCATGATCGGTGTCGCCGCCCGCGCCAGCATCCATGCCTGGGTCACATTGGCGTCGATCACCTGGGCGAAGTCGCTGAGCGGCATATCGGCTATCTTGGCAACCTTGTTCATGCCGGAGGCGACCACCAGAATGTCGAGCGCGCCGAAGGCGTCGACCGCTGCCTGCATCAGGGCCTGGCAGGCGGCTTCGCTGTCGGGGCGCTGGTTGACGCCCACCACCTCGGCCCCAAGGGCTGTGCATTCCGCAACGATCTGGGACAGAAGGTCGGCCTTGCCGGCGGCAAGCACCAGGCGGCAGCCGGCGCCCGCCAGTGTGCGCGCCGCAACTGCCCCGAAGGCACCCGATGCTCCGGTGATGACGGCGACCTTGCCGGCAATGTCAAACAGCTGGGCTGGATTGGCAAAAGCACTCATGTTGTCACCGGTGGATAGGGGATGACCACGATGATGGCGCAGACGCCATCAGAGGCATTGATGATTTCGCGCACCTCGTCGGGCGCAATCGTGCAGCTGTCCCACTTGCTGAGCACCGTCTCCACTCCGCCCACCCGGACTGTCAGCTCCCCCTCGAGCACCACATAGACTTTCTCGAAGGGTGTGCTGTCCGGCCCTGCTCCCCCACCGGGGTCGAAACGTGAGAGCCCGACCCATTGATTGACCGGACCTCCCGGCTCGAAGCCCTGCAGCCGCAGGCCGACGACACCGTGATGGTTCGGCGCCTCGTAAGGTTGCGCGTCGGCGAAGCGTTTGACCAGCATCAGAAGGACTCGCCGGCTTCGATACGATAGCTCTGGGCCTTGTCGATCATGGCGACCAGCCGAATGATGCAGCCGTCGCCGCGGTCCCAGTTCCAGGGAAAAAACGCAAAGGTGCAGCGTTTGCCGGTGACGGCATCGAGGTCGCCGCCGACATTTTCGATGCCCAGGATACCGGCCTTGAACAGGATCTGGTGCACCGGCTCCCAGAGCGGGAAGTCGTCCTTCCAGTCCCGCCCACCGGACCATTCGAAGTATTCTTCCTTGAGATGGGGCAGCAAGGGGCCATTGCGCTGCGGCCCGATGGCGGTGGCCAGGGGATGGTCATTGGCCTGGGTGTCATGGCCGACTACCTTGATTCCCTTCTGCACCATCCATTCACCCGCCGATGGCACGAAGCCGGGGCAATAGGCGAAGTAGTCGCCATCCTCATATTGCTTGTGCCAGCCGGTGTTGATGATCAGCACGTCATTCTTGCGGATCACATGGCCGCAGGCCTTTTCGAGATCCTCGCCGGTGATGGGTTCCCACTTCTTCTTGGGCAGCGAGACCACGATGCCCGAGCCAAAGAAGTGCGGCAGGGGAACCTCGTCGATGAAGGGCGTGCCCTGCACCACATGGGCCGGTGCGTCGATATGGGTGGTCGCATGCATCGTGGTGGTGATGCGCTGGCTCAGCACACCCGACTTGGCCATGTAGTGGATACGCTCGATCTGCGTGTCCTGGAAATAGGGCCAATTGGGGTTCTGAAAGCCGAAGCGATGGCTGAGATTGTAGAACTCCAGTCCCATCGCATTATCCAGGTTTCCCTGGAACTCGATACCCCTGACGGTGACGGTCATTTGGACATGCCTCCTCGTGGCGCCTCCAGGGCGCATTTCTCATAAATCTAAGGCTGGTTCCTCCCCGCCTTCTTGCATAAAGTGATACGACCGCACCGCATTGCGGTCAATAGATTTCCGCAATACGGTTACGCTGTATCGTATTGCGGGTTTGGAGCGCCGAAATTGTCGAAGTTGAATTCTGCTGCCGAGCCGCCCGAGGGCGACGCTTCCCGTACGGGCATCCAGGTGATAGCGCGGGCGGCCGCCATATTGCGGGCGCTCAAGGACAAGCCGACTGGCATGAGCCTCGGACAGATTGCCGAACAGGTGGGCCTGGCACGCTCCACGGTGCAGCGCATTGTGGGGGCGTTGCAGACCGAACGGCTTGTCATTGCCACCGGCCCCACCGGCAGCCTGCGCCTGGGTCCCGAACTTCAGGCCCTTGCCGGGGCGGCTCAGTACAACATCGTCGAGAGTTGCCGCCTGCTGTTGTCGGAACTGGCCCAGCGCACCGGTGAAACCGCCGATCTTTCGGTGCTGCGGGCGGGCGGCATGATCTTTCTCGACCAGGTGCCCGGCACGCACCGGCTTCGCGCCGTCTCGTCAGTGGGGGAGGTGTTTCCATTGACCACCACGGCCAATGGAAGGGCGTGCCTGGCCATGCTGGACAACGACAAGGCCGAGAAACTCATCCGGCAGGAGCTGTCCCGCCGCCAGCGCAGCGAGAGTGTCGCCGACGTCATGGCCACGATCGAACAGGTGCGCCAGACCGGCCTGGCCTATGACCTTGGCGAACACACCGAGGGCATCTGCGCCATCGGCATTGCCTTCCGGGACTGGGTTGGGGACATCCATGCGGTGTCGGTTCCCGTCCCGGCGGCACGGTTTGAGGCGCAGAAACAGCCTGTGGAAGCCACGCTGCTAGGGCTGAAGCCCGAACTCGCACGCCTCGTGGAGTGACCAGGCCTTGGGGTCTTGCCCACGCTCGTGGTGCGGTGGATCGCCCACGAAAAAGCCCCTGGAGCACGGGGCTCCAGGGGCCTTGATGGCTGGCGCGCAGACTAGGCTGCGCGCCTTGCCGGCTTAGTTGGCCATGATCGAGGTGGTGGCGCCCAGGGTTGCCGGATCGTTTTCGTCATAGACCGGCAGGGCCTCGATCTGCTCGCGGGTCCAGGGCAGGTAAACCCGGGTCTCGCTGTCATTGGTATAGACCGTCAGATCCGACACCGGCACAGCCGAGCGGTGCTGGCCCATGCCCAGGAAGCCGCCGACATCGACCACCGCGTGGGTGATGGTCTGCGGGGTCATCGAGGCAGCAGCATCGGCCTCGGCAGCAGGCTGTTCAGCCATCGCGTCGGCGGGCGCTGCGGGATCGGCAGCCATGCCATCAACTGGCTGCATGGCATCAGCCGGAGCGGCTTCCGTACCCGGAACCGTGGTTTCCACGGCGGCGCTGGAATCAAACACCAGGTCGCTCACATTGCCGATCGAGTCGCCATTGGCATCATAGATGGTGGCGCCGATCAGGTCATCGGCGGTCAGCACCACGTCCTGGCGGACGAAGCCCTCGGGGGCTGTAATCTCGGGCATGGCCGGTGCCGTAACCTGAGCGTCGGTGGTCACTTCAGCCGCGGGAGCAGCCTCGGTCTGGGTGGTCACTTCAGCGGCCGGTGCGGCCGGCGCAGCCTCGGTGGTGACGGTCGTGTCGGTGGTCACGGTGGCGTCGGCGCCAGCGGCAGGAGTCTTGGTGTCCTGGGCGAGAGCGGGGCCGGCAGCCAGCAGAGTGACAAGGGCCGTCGTAACAAGAAGATTCTTCATCGAAATATCCTTTCGAGACGTGCCGCCGGGCCGCGGCGGCGCGGGTTGGACGGTGAGGCCGGCCACAGGCGCGTCTGGCTGAGGGAGCCAGCGCACCTGCGGCGCCCCACCGGATGGCCGGGTCGCAAGAACTGCAGCCCGGCCTGGTGGGTGGTCGCCGTGTCAGCCGCGCCAGCATCGGGGGAGATGTCTGCGCCGCCTGTCGTCGACCTACGATCAGTCCAACCGGTGGGGGCGCAGATTGTTCCCGGGCGGCGTGGAAAAAAAGC
>JAHJOS010000272.1 GCA_018820005.1 Alphaproteobacteria bacterium
AGCAGCAGCTTGACGCCGGTGGTGCCGAATTTGTCGAGCTTGTCGATGGCACGCAGCACCGTCAGTTTCTGCTCGTCAGTGGTCACGCCGGCGGTGGCGAGCACGCCGTCGAGCACCTTGCGGTTGTTGACGCGCACCACATACTGGCCCTTAAGGCCCAGCGCATCCATGACGTCGGCCATCATCATGCACATTTCGGCATCGGCCTCGGGGCCGGCAGCGCCGACGGTGTCGGCGTCGAACTGCATGAACTGGCGGAAGCGGCCCGGGCCGGGCTTTTCATTGCGGAACACGTAGCCCTGGCGATAGGAGCGGTAGGGCTTGGGCAGCGTTTCGAAGTTTTCAGCGAAATAGCGGGCGAGCGGCGCCGTCAGGTCATAGCGCAGGCTCATCCACTGCTCGTCGTCATCCTGCAGCGAAAACACCCCGGCATTGGGTCGGTCGGTGTCCGGCAGGAACTTTCCAAGCGTTTCGGTGAACTCGAATAACGGCGTTTCGACCGGGTCGAAACCATAGCGTTCATAGACCGCCTTGATCGTGTCGATCATGGCACCCACGGCGGCGATTTCGCCCGGCGTGCGGTCGTCAAATCCGCGCGGCAGACGCGGGGCGATCAGCTTGGTTTTTTCGGTCATTTGGAAGTCCTGCTCGGATGGCGCCGTTGTTAGACGATTGATCCCAAGGAAACAACAGTGGCGGGCCGGGGTTGGCGACCGGGGGGACCCCGGCCGCCTTGCGAAATCAATGCCGTCTCCGGTTGTTCAGACTGGGAACCGCAGGTGTCAATGGGACGGAGTACCACAACAGCGGGCCGTCTGCAGGCGGCAGGCCAATGTCGGCCCGCAGGTTGTCCGGCAGATCGGAGGGCATGCGCGGCCGGTTCCACCAGGCTGCCACGGCAGCGGACAGAACAGACAGCAGCCCTCTTTGATGGACGGCATCGGCGATGGAGAACTCAAGGCGCAGCACAATGCTGCCCTCGGGAAGAGAGTTTTGTGACATGATGATATCCGGGCGCGCAAAAACGCGGACCGGTCCTATGGTTGCGTGAATCCGATGAGACGGAACAGGACTCGCGAGCGACCCGGTTCTAACCCAATGCGTGCGGCGTGTTATGGAAGTCCACGGTCAAAGAGACCGAGATGGTCGTCAGTCGACGCTCAGCGTCGGGTAACAACCGTGATTGCCATGGCCTGATGGAGGTCAAACGATACTGTCATTGATATGCCTCCCTCAGGTTGGCTTGTGTGGACGATCAACCGTTAGCTCACAGTCCCGTGAGCCGCAAGCGCACTTATTTGCCCGCCAAACCGGCGCCGTCGAATTGTTGCGTATTGGCAACAGTTAAGCTTGGGCGCCGTCGGGCCGCTGGAATGCCATGCGCTGCGCCTCAACCCCATCGCGGCAAAAGCAGTCCTCGGCATGGTCGTTGACCAGCCCCATGGCCTGCATGAAGGCGTAGCAGGTCGTTGGCCCGACAAACTTGAAGCCGCGCTTGCGCAGATCCTTGCTCAGTGCGCGGGAGGCATCGGTCTGCGCGAGACGGCGGAGGGCCTCCCAGCTCAAATCCCCGGGTCGATGCTCGGGACGGGTTTCGAACCGCCAGAAATAGGCTGCGAGCGAACCGAATTCACGCTGCAGTTCGAGCGCCCTGCCCGCATTGTGGATGGTGGCGACAATCTTGCCGCGGTGGCGCACGATCCCGGTGTCGGCCAGCAGGCGATCGATATCGGGTTCGCCCATGGCTGCGACGCGGGCGATATCGAAGCCGTGAAAAGCGGCGCGAAAATTCTCGCGCTTGCGCAATATTGTGATCCAGGACAGGCCTGACTGGAAGCCTTCCAGGCAAATCTTCTCGAACAGGCGCGTATCATTGTCGACGGGACGCCCCCACTCCTGGTCGTGATAGTGGCGATAAAGGGGGTCCTGCCCCGCCCATGGGCATCGGTGCAGATCGTCGCTCTCGCAGGCGCTCTCTATCGATGGGTTTGACATGCCCCAGGGCCTTTCATATCCAATGGCGCTTACTGGTCTTGCGGCGAAAATGCCCGCTGGAATCACCGATCGGCATTATCGACAGATTGGCCGACACCACCACCCCCGGGGGAACGCCTTGATCATTCCAGGACGAATGCGCGCATTGGTGGTGGACGACAATACCTATGCACGCGCCATTTGCTCGGCCAGCCTCGAAAAGCTCGGCATCGGCGATATCGTGGAAGCAGCGGGCGGTGCAGAAGCCATTCTGGCGTTGATGACAGCACCCTTCGATTTCATGCTGATGGACTGGTATATGCCCGACGTGAACGGCGCAGGGCTCATGACGGTTCTGCGCGACAGCCGGTTCGGCGCCGCCTGGCAAACGCCGGTAATCCTGATGACGGCCTACGCCAGCCGGGACAATATTGCCAAGGCACGCGAATTGGGCGTCAATGATATTCTGGTCAAGCCGTTCAATACCGAGCAGCTTGGCGCTGCGGTGGGACGCATTGTCGGCCAGGCCCAACTGGCAGCGGGCAGTGACGCTCACTACCTCTAGGCGCATTAAGACGGCACTAACTACACTTTAGATCAATGGTTTAACCATGCCGGTTCACCGGGCATTGGCCATTTTCACGCATGATCTCCGCACGGGTCGGGACACGACCGACAGCTGGGGCGAGAGTGATGATGGGAAACAGGATCGCAATAAGGGGCGCGCTGGCGCTGCTGCTGGGCGTCGCGACGGTCATGCCGGGGTTCGGCGCCGGCTTGCAGCCCGGCTGGCGGTTCATGCCCCCACCCGGCATCACTATCACCCAATCAAAGCCACGACATGCCCTGCAGTTGCAGGCCAACATGGCCGTCAATCCGGTCTTTCTGCGGCAGATCGTTGTCTATCAAACCCATGAACGCAGCGGCACGCTGGTCATCGACACCAGGGCACATTTTCTTTACTTCGTGCTCGGCGACGGGCGCGCGCTGCGCTATGGGATCGGCGTCGCCAAATCCGGCTTTGAGTGGAGGGGCACGCACCAGATTTCGCG
>JAHJOS010000273.1 GCA_018820005.1 Alphaproteobacteria bacterium
GGCATTGTTCCCGGTATTCTGCTCGGCGGGCTGTACATCGCCTATATCGTCGCCGTCAGCATTTTCATGCCTGATCGTGTGCCCAATCCCAAAGACGTCCGTCGCGCAAGCTGGGGCGAAAAGTTTCGCTCGCTCTGGACGCTCATCCTGCCCGCACTGATTATCGTCATGGTGCTTGGCTCGATCTTTTTCGGTGTTGCGACGCCGACGGAAGCGGCCGCCGTGGGTGTGTTTGGGGCCGCGATTGCGGCGTTGACCCGGGGCAATCTGACTTTCCAAGCGCTCGGGCAAACTGCCATCGGGACGCTGAAAGTGTCGGGCATGATCCTGTGGATCACCCTGGGCGCCAAGGCCTATGTGGCCATCTTCACCGGACTTGGCGGGGCCGATACGCTGCTAGGGCTTCTCGAGGGCCTCGACGCCAATCCCTATATCGTCCTTGCGCTGATGATGCTGATCCTGGTCTTCCTCGGGACCGTGCTTGACGAGATCGGCATCATTCTTCTCACCGTTCCCGTGTTCCTGCCCGTGGTCCAGTTCTATGGCTTTGACCCAATCTGGTTCGGAGTCCTGTTCGCGGTGACCATCCAGATGGGGTATATCAGCCCGCCATTTGGTTACACCCTGTTCTATATCAAGGGCACGCTGCCGCGCGAGATGGGCATGGGGATCGTCTATCGGGGAATTGCGCCATTCTTCCTGCTGCAATTCATAGGTCTGCTTATCTGTGTGGCGTTTCCGGGCATTGTCACCTGGCTGCCCGAACTGGTGCGGTGATCGATATGGTTGAGCGGGACGTAACCATTGTTGAAGTCGGCCCGCGCGACGGCCTGCAGAACGAGAAGACCTTCGTCGACACAGAGCTGAAGATCGAGCTCATTGACCTCCTTAGCGCCTGTGGTCTGGCAAGGATTGAAGTCACAAGTTTCGTTTCGCCAAAATGGATTCCGCAACTCGCCGATGCCGCGGAGGTGCTCGCCCGGATCACACGGCTGCCGGACACTGTCTATTCGGTGCTGACGCCAAATATGCAGGGTTTTGAGAAGGCGCATGCGGCCAATGTCGATGAGGTCGCCATATTCGCGGCGGCCTCCGAGACATTCAGTCGCAAGAACATCAATTGTTCCATTGTCGAGAGCCTTGAGCGGTTCCAGCCAGTCGCCATTGCTGCGAAGACTGCCTGTATCCCGATGCGCGGTTATGTTTCATGCGTGGTCGAGTGTCCTTATGAAGGCCCGGTTGCGCCGGAAGATGTTGCAAGGGTGACCGCGCAGATGTTCGCATTGGGTTGCCATGAGGTAAGCCTTGGCGACACGGTAGGGCAGGGACAGCCAGAAACGGTCGCGGCCATGCTGGATGCTGTTCTTGCCATCGCCTCTGCGGACAAACTGGCGGGCCACTATCACGATACGAATGGGCGCGCCATCGAGAGCATCGAGGTCAGTCTTGAAAAAGGCCTGCGTGTCTTCGACAGCTCGATTGCCGGCCTTGGCGGCTGTCCCTATGCGCCCGGCGCGCAGGGCAATGTCGATACGTTCAAGGTTTTTGAAGCGCTGGAAAGACTTGGCTATCGCACCGGCCTCCAATCTGACCACCTCCTGCGGGCCTCCACATTTGCAGCCCGACTGCGCAAACAATGATCCGGGGCAACGTGTATTCAGTCGCCTTTGGCGCGAGGCAGTCGCGGCCCTGTATGTGAAAACATGCCGCATGCCCAAGGGCGGTTTGAGCTTGCCGATCGCCGTGTCGATCATGCCGTTCGCCACAATCGCGTGTTGAGGCTCCTCTGTCTCCCTGCCGCGCATGTTATGATCCGCAAGCTACCGTCGGCCGCAACCCATTCTTGACAACCCTCAGCGGCCTGTTGTCTGAGCCGTCGTCCAGAGAGGTTCACCAGGTGAAGGTACACTTGTCGATAGTATGCTCAATGCGTACCATTCATTTGTCTGACACAATCCGGGCGGAGCCATGACCAAGACTGAAGTCATCGTTGAACTGATCGTCCACCAAATTCAGAATGGCTCGTTGCCTCCAGGCCGCAAGTTGGAGCCGATACGCCGTGCGGCCGAACACTTCGAAGTGTCGAAAAATACGGTGGTCGAAGCCTATGACCGGCTGTGCGCGAAGGGGCTGATCGAAGCCCGCCATGGCTCAGGTTTCTTCGTTTCAAACAGGCAGAGTCGACAGTTGGCCGAGGAAGTTGCGCCGAAGAGCCTGGTGCAGGCGGTCGACAGGATTTCTCTTCTGGGCGCGCAACTCGGTCAGGAGTTCACAATTCGGGTTGGCGATGGCAGGCCTCCGACTTCGTGGATGCAGGGAGTGATGCCGACACGGCTGGCGCCTGAAATTCTGGCCGAATTGGGGGGCGATCAGACTGGATATGGCAATGTCTTTGGCAACGTCAGTCTGCGCGAACACATCATCCACATGCATCGCGTTAGCGGTATTAGCATTGAGCCAGCAAATGTGCTGACCACGTTCGGGGCAAATCACGCGCTTGATCTGGTGATCCGGCGGTTCTTGTCCGAGGGCCAGACCGTTTTGGTGGACGATCCTGGTTATTACCCCCTGTTTGCCAAGCTGGACCTTGTCAAACTGAACATCATCGGTGTGCCCAGAACCAGCACCGGTCCGGACCTTGAGGCGCTTGCCGGTCTCGCCAGCACTCACGCCCCGCGCATGTTCTTCACACAGTCTCTGTGCCAAAATCCGACGGGAAGTTCGGTGGATCTGCCAACTGCCCACGGCATCTTGCAGCTTGCTCAACAATATGGGTTCACGATCGTTGACAATGATCCCTTCATCGACC
>JAHJOS010000274.1 GCA_018820005.1 Alphaproteobacteria bacterium
GCGGCGCTCGTCGGGCTGAAAGGGCAGCGACTCGACCATGGGGTCGGCGAAGGCCTCTTCGAGGTCCTGCAACAGTTTCTGCTCGCTCTGGCCGGTCAACTCAACAATGTCGATGTGCAGATGGCTCGCCACGCGGTTGAGCAAGGCCCCACCAATGTCACGTTTGTTGTTTTCGATCAGGTTGAGGTAGCTGGGCGAAATGCCGATCAGGCGGGCGAGGCCGGCCTGGGAAATCTTCAACGATTTCCGGCGGTTGCTGATGCGAAAGCCTATCGGTGCGCGCATAGGTACCAGCCTCCCGGACACTGCACTGTCAACAAATTGACATGATACGAGACATCCAAGTTCAACAATTTACAGAATATCTCTGTAAATACAACGCCCTATTGCTGTCATTTTCTACTTTGTCGATACTCCGAGGGCGGTGAGTGGCTGGCTATGCATCAGTCGCCCCGCGCCAAAAGGAGGAAATCGATGACACTTTTGAAGCGCGGCCTCAGCCGCCGCCGGGTGCTGCAGACCGGCATGGCCGGCATTGTCGGTACCGGCGTTGCACCCCTCATGTTTACCAAGGGCGCCTGGGCGCAGGAATTTTGCAACAATCCCACCGGTGACACGATCACCATCGGCCTGAACGTCCCGCTGACCGGCGCCTATGCCGAAGAAGGCGCCGACGAACTGCGCGCCTATGAACTGGCGGTCAAACATCTAAACGGCGAAGGCGATGGCGGGCTGCTCAATGTGCTGCAGCCGTCCGCGCTCAAGGGCAATGGCATCCTGGGCAAGAAGGTGGCTTTCGTCACCTCCGACAGCCAGACCAAGGCCGACGTGGCCCGTGCCGGCGCCACCCGCATGATCGAGCGCGATGGCGCCCTGATGATCACCGGCGGCTCGTCGTCCGGTGTGGCGGTCGCCGTGCAGGGTCTGTGCCAGGAAATGGGCGTGCTCTTCATGGCCGGCCTGACCCATTCCAACGACACCACCGGCAAGGACAAGAAGCGCTATGGCTTCCGCCATTTCTTCAATGCCTATCAGTCGGGCGTGGCGCTCGGCCCGGTGCTGGGCCAGGAATATGGCAAGGACCGCAAGGCCTACCACCTGACGGCCGACTATACCTGGGGCTGGACCCAGGAAGAGTCGATGAAGAACGCTACCGAAGCGCTGGGTTGGGAAACCGTGGCTGCGGTGCGCACACCACTGGGTGCCGGCGACTTCAGCCAGTTCCTGACACCTGTGCTCAATTCGGGCGCAGACGTGCTGATCCTGAACCACTACGGCAATGACATGATCAATTCGCTGACCCAGGCCGTGCAGTTCGGCATGCGGGACCGCGAAGTGAACGGCAAGCAGTTCCAGATCGTGGTGCCACTGTTCTCCGAGCTGATGGCCAAGGGCGCCGGCGCCAATATCAAGGGCATTTTCGGCACATCCAACTGGCACTGGAACCTGCAGGATGCGGGCACCAAGGCCTTCACCAAGTCGTTCGGCGCCGAATATGGTGCGCCGCCGTCACAGGCTGCCCACACCTGCTATGTGCAGACCCTGCTCTATGCCGACGCCTGCGAACGCGCCGGCACCTTCTATCCGCCCGAGGTGATCAAGGCGTTGGAAGGCCACGAGTTCGATGGCATGGGCAATGGCCCCACGCTGTACCGTGCCGCAGATCATCAGTGCATGAAGAGCGTGCTGGTGGTGCGCGGCAACGAGAACCCGACCAGCGAATACGACGTGCTCAATGTTGTGCAGGAAGTCTCGCGCGACGCCGTCGACTACGATCCGGCCATCTTCGGCGGCGACCTGGGCCCGGCTGAACCGGTCCCCATGTGCTGATCTCACGCTGATCTGCCAGCCCGCCCCGCAGTCGCGGGGCGGGCTACGCCCTCCTTGCGGCTCGGAGCACCCTATGTTTGAAGCAATCTTTCTGCAGTTCCTCAACGGGCTGGACAAGGGCAGCGCCTATGCGCTGATCGCCCTGGGTCTCACACTGGTCTTTGGCACGCTGGGCGTCGTCAATTTCGCCCATGGCGCGCTGTTCATGCTGGGCGCCTTCTGCGCCGTGCTGTTCCGCCAGCTGCTCACCCTGGAAACGGTCACCATTGATCCCACCCAGCTCTCGCCTTGGGGCGCGCCGCTCGAAGTGCGTGCACCACTGGTGCAAGCCTGGTTCGGTGATTTCGGCGCAGTGCTGGTCAATTACTCCGTGCCATTCTCGATCATCCTGACCATTCCGGTGATGCTGGTGGTGGGGATTGCGTTTGAGCGCGGCATCATCAAACACTTCTATAAACGCCCACATGCCGAACAGATTCTTGTGACTTTTGGCCTGGCGATCGTTGCCCAGGAGATCATCAAGTCGATCTTTGGCGCCAATCCCATTCCGCAGCCCATGCCCGAAGCGGCTCGCGGCGCGGCCGATATCGGCATCTGGCTGGGCATGCAGGCCAATGTGATCACCTATCCGATCTGGCGCCTGATCTACTTCCTGTTTGCCGGGGTGATCATCGGCGGCGTCTTCGCCTTCCTGCAGTTCACCACCTTCGGCATGGTGGTGCGCGCCGGCATGGCCGACCGCGAGACGGTGGGGCTATTGGGCATCAATATCGATCGCCGCTTCACCATCATGTTCGGCCTGGCTTCGGTCGTGGCCGGCCTGGCGGGCGTGATGTACACCCCGCTGCTGCCGCCGAACTATCACATGGGCATGGATTTCCTGGTGCTCAGCTTCGTGGTGGTGGTGGTGGGTGGCATGGGTTCGCTGCCGGGCGCCGTCGCCGCCGGGTTCCTGCTGGGCATCCTGCAGTCGTTCGCCTCGATGACGCAGGTCAAGGCCATCGTCCCCGGCATCGACCAGGTCATTATCTACCTCGTCGCCGTCATTATTCTGCTTGTTCGTCCGCGTGGCCTGATGGGTCGGCGCGGCGTGATGGAGGCCTGACATGTTGGCCATGCCCCGCAAGGACCTGATCCTGTTCCTCGGCTTTGCCGCCGCGGTCCTCGCCATGCCGATCTGGCTGCAGCCGTTCGGTGCGGCCTATCCGGACCTGCTCAACCGCTTTGCGATCTTTGCGATCTTCGCGGTGGGCTTCAACATCCTGTTCGGCCTGACCGGCTATCTGAGCTTTGGCCATGCCGCCTTCTTCGGCGTGGGGTCCTATGCCGCCGTGTGGTCCTTCAAGCTGCTGAGCATGGATGCGGTGCCGGCGCTGCTGTTCGCCGTCATCATCTCGGGTCTCTTCGCCCTGGCCATCGGCTTTCTCAGCCTGCGGCGCTCGGGGATCTACTTCTCGATCCTGACGCTGGCCTTTGCGCAGATGAGTTACAATCTGGCCTATTCGGTGTTCACTCCGATCACCAATGGCGAGACCGGGCTGCAGCTGAGCCTGAATGACAAGCGCTATCTCGACCGCATGTTCTTCGAGGCCGGCCCGGGCCTGCCCTCCCCGACCCTGTTCGGCGTGACATTGAACGGCTATGTCGCCTTCTATTTCTGTGCCTTTTTCCTGATCGCCACCTTCTTTATTGCGCAGCGCGTCACGGGTTCGCCCCTGGGCATGATGCTCAAGGGCATCAAATCAAACCAGACGCGCATGAACTATACCGGCGTCAACACACGGCCCTATACGCTGGCGGCCTTCGTGATCTCGGGCATGTATGCTGGACTGGCCGGGGCCCTGCTGGCCATCACCGACCCGCTGGCCGGCGCCGAGCGCATGCAGTGGACGGCATCGGGCGAAGTGGTGCTGATGACCATTCTGGGCGGCGCCGGCACGCTGGTGGGGCCGGTGATCGGCGCCTGGCTGATCAAGTATTTCGAGAACATCTTCTCGGCCATCAACGACAATATCCTCACCCAGTTCTGGGGCTTCCTGCCCGAGGGTGCACAACACGCTGCGGTGCTGATCAGCTCCAAATTCGTGGGCGAAGGCTGGTTCCTCACCCTGGGCCTGGTCTTTGTGCTGATCGTGGTGTTCCTGCCCGGCGGCGTCATGGAGGGCGTGCGGCGCATCGCGGCACTGTTTCGTCCCAAAAACCCGGATTCGGCGGATGCCGGCACGGCATCGACCAAACCCCAGCCAGCCGAATAGGACCAAGCCATGACCATGCCCAATGTCGTGCTGCATGTCGCAGACGTCCACAAGCGCTTCGGCGGCCTGCACGCCCTGGCCGATATCGACCTGCAAGTCGAGGAAGGCCAGACCCATGCCATCATCGGCCCCAATGGAGCCGGTAAATCGACCCTGCTCAATGTGATCATCGGCAAGCTGGCGCCCAGCAGTGGCCAGGTGGTGTTTGATGGCACCGTGCTGACCGGGCGCAAGCCCTA
>JAHJOS010000275.1 GCA_018820005.1 Alphaproteobacteria bacterium
GCCCACGGCCATGGCCGGCGCCCAGCGCTTGAGCAGATCAAAATCCACCGCGCCGCGCATTGATCCCGCCCAGGTGCATTCGGACTGGCACAATGCCTTTTCCGATTTCACCATTCGTCTCAGCCAGCGGCTGCAGGCCGGCAGCGATGCCGACAAGCTCAAATTGATGCGGGCGCTGCAGGCCGAGCTCACCGCGCTTGGGGCGCCGCCCGCGCCGCCGCTCCGGCCCAGCGCCATTACGGCAGTGGAGAGCCAGTCGGTCGACGAGTAGGGTCCAGCCGACCTGCCATCACCGCGGTCAGTACCAGCAGTGGCAGCAGCATGGCAAAGGCCACGCGGATGCCAAAGCCCCCGGCGACCGCGCCGATCAGCACCGGCGAACCCATATTGACCAACTGAAAGATCAGCGTGGTCGCCGCCACGTTTTGCGACGCTGGGCGATCGCCCAGCCGCGCTGCCGCCGACAGCATCAGCGGATAGAGCACGCAGATGCCGATGCCAACGAGGCCAAATCCTGCCAGCGCCACGCCAGCATTGGGCGAGGCCACCAGCAGCAGCAGCCCGCAAATGGCCACGCCAGCCAGCACGCGCGCCACCAGCACCGGTCCGAACCGGTCGATCCAGCGGTCGGCCAGCAGGCGCCCGATGGCCATGGTCGCCAGCAGCGCCGGCAGCGCCATCGATTCGATCCAGGCGGCGACCGTGAAACTGTCGCGCAGGAAGATGATCGACCACGCCCGCGCCGCGCCTTCCGTCACGCCCGCGCCCAGGCCAAACGCGACGAGGCCCATGGTGGCCAGCGTTGGCCAGGCAAGGCGCCGCCGCGTGTCGCCGGCATGCGGCCGCGGCGGGGTCACCGGCATGGGCAGCACGATCACCGCCAGCAGCACGATCACCACCGGCGCAATGGTCCACAGGTGGATCGCCGGCGAGACGCCCAGCCCGCGCAAGGCCGCACCCAGCAGCGACGTGGTCAGAAAGCCGATGCTCCAGGCACCATGGCAGGTGTTCATCACCCGCATGCCGCTGGCCGCCTCGATGCGGTCGGCTTCGACATTGATGGCGATATTGGTCAGCGAGAAGCCCACGCCATTGATGGCCAGCAGCACGAACATGGCGATGGGATGCAGAAGCACCGTGATGAGGGCCGCGGTGACGCAGACCAACGGCAACATGCCCATCAGCACCAGGCGCGGGCCGAACCGCTCGATGATGCGGCTGGAAAACAGGAACATGCCCAGCGCGCCCAGCGGCTGGCCGATCAGCACCAGCCCCAACTGGGCCGAGCTCAACCCATTGAGCAACTGGATGTCGGGAATGCGGGTTTGAATGGCGCCCAGCGCCAGCGCATGCACAAAGAACAGAGCGATGACACGCCAGCGGACGGTGGTGGAGGCGGTCATTGTGGTCCTGGGTCCATCAGCGCATGAATGCGGTCGGCGCCCAGACGGGCCAGCTTGAGCATCAGCGCCTTGCGCCGGGCCGGGGCCAGGGGCGTCAGCGGACTGTCCCGCAGGATCGCCCCGTCATGGCCATCGGCCACGATCAGCCCTTCGCTCTCGGGAAAGATGCCGCCATCCAGCTCGGCTGGCTTGGCAAAGAAGAACTTGTCGGAGAAATCGCGATATTCCGGCCATTTGCGGTCGACCTGAAAGTCGATCAGGCTCGATTTGATCTCGACGATCCAGATCTCGCCCTGCGGCCCCACGCCCAGCACATCGGCGCGGCGGCCGCTCTTGAGCGTCACCTCGGCAAAGCACGCCATGTCGTGGCTCTCGCGCAACAGGCGCATCACGCCCCGCTGCACGCGCAGCGCCGTTGCCGACTGGCGCAGGTCCACGATGGGCGGTAGCGCGGGCGCCATCAGCCCAAGGGCGTCGCCGGTTCCGGCGGCAGGCCGGCGGGCGCTTCCATTGCCTTGGTGCCCAGCGAGCGGCACGCAACAATGCCCGCTACGATGATCGGCAGCACCACCAGATAGGAAGTGCGGATATTGAGATGCTCGGCCACAAAACCCAGCAGCGGCGGCGCGAGGAAGAACACGACGAACGTCACCTGACCGAGCGCGGCGACATTGACCGAGCTGGGTCGGTCGGTGCGCTGGGCTGCGGCCGACACAGCCAGCGGATAGACAGCCGAGCAGCCGATGCCCATCAGCGCAAAGCCAACCAGCGAGACCCAGGGCATGGGCGCGCTGGCCACGGCCACGGCACCAAGTGCGGCCAGGGCCAGCAGTGTAGTGGCCGTGGCGCGAGGGCCAAAGCGTTCCACGATCGGGTCAGCCGAAAGCCGGGTCGCGGCCATGAAGCCGGAAAACAACGTCAGACCCAGTCCGCCGACGAATGGCTCCACTGGCGTGGTGAAGGCATCGCGCATGTAGATTGTTGACCAGTCGATGCCGGCGCCTTCAATCAGGAAAGCGGCAATGCCGATCATGCACAGAGGCAGCAGGCCCAGATTGGGGAAGGCAATGCGCGGCGTATCGCCGGTGTGCATGTTGGGCCGATGCGGTGCGGTCGTCATGCCGGCGATCATGGTGATGCCCACGATGAACACGACGGCCACAGCGAGGCCCACATGCATTTCCATCGACATGCCCGTCTGGCGCACGCCGGCGCCCAGCAGCGCCGTGATGAAAAAGCCCAGGCTCCAGCTGCCATGCGCGCGATTCATGTAGCGGCGGCCATATTGCGCTTCCAGCCGGTCGGTCTCCACGTTGAGATTTATCTCGAGCGCGCCGGCCAGCAGGCCAGCGAAAAAGAGGGCGCCAAACACCGCCACCGCCGAAGGCAGCCAGGGAATGATGGCATATAGGCTCGCTGTCCCCAGTACAGTGATCATGGCGGTGGTGCGTGCGCCCAGCCTTTCGATCAGCGGCGCCGAAATGGTCAGCGAGATCAGCGAGCCAATGGACATGCCGATCAGCGTCAGCCCCAATTGTCCCTCGGTGACCTGCAGATGCGTCTGCAAGTCCGGCATGCGCGACAGCAGCGCCCCCAAGGCAAAGGCGAACAGAAAAAAGCAGGCGTAGATGCGGATATGCGGGGCGATTTTCATTCGGCGGCTACCGTATTGGCGTTGCGGCGGGGAGCGAGGGAGTCGGCAAACAGCAGCGCGACGATCACCAGCGGAATGCCGATGCCGAAGGCCCAGCGTATGCCGAAGTGTTCGGCCACAAAGCCCAGTAGCGGTGGCCCGAGCAGGAAGGACACGAATGAGATCTGCGCCAGCGAGGCGACATTGACAGCGGCAGGGCGGTCCGTGCGCTGCGCGGCCGCCGACATGGCTAGCGGGAACAGGGCACTGGTGCCAGCGCCAGTCAGGGCAAGGCCCACATAGGCCAGTGGCTGCCAGGGGGCGAAGAACACCATCAAGGTGCCCACGCCCAGAATGGCAAGCATGCCGCGCGCCACCACCGGTGGGCTCCAGCGATCGACAAAACTGTCCGCAAAAAATCGCGTAATGGCCTGCGAGCCGGCGCCGATGGCCACGGCCAGACCGGCCCAGAACGGCGCGGCGACGAATTCCTTGGTCATGAAAATGGCCGACCAGTCGATGATCGCCCCTTCCATGATCATGGCGGGCAGGCACACCATGATGAGCACGAGAATAGCCAGCGTCGGGCGCGCAAAACGGGGCGAGGCCTCGGTGCTGCCACCGGCGCGATGCGCAGCCGGCTCGAACTTGCCCAGCACCAGCGCGGTCAGCAGGGTGATGACCGGGATCATCAGCGCCAGGTGCCATTGCGGCGACAAGCCGGCCTGGGCGACCAGCGCGCCGACTAGGCCGGCCGAGAAGAAGCCGAAGCTCCAAAAGGCATGCGCGCGATTCATGATGCGCCGGCCGATGGCATGTTCCACCCTGTCAGCCTCAAGATTGACGATCAGCTCGATGCAACCGATCACCAGGCCCACCGGCACCAGCAGCAGGAAGAAGGTCAGCGGCGACGGCGCCCAGACGGCAATGGCATAGAGCATGGCCAGCAGCGGCAGCGCGGACAGCAGCACGCGGCGATGGCCCAGCCGGTCGAGCAGCGGGCCGGCAAAGGTCAGCGAAATCAGCGTGCCCGTGGCGGCGCCCACCAGCGACAGGCCCAGCGCGCCTTCGGCCACGCCCATGAACTCCTGGATGGCTGGCAGGCGGGGGTAAATGCTCCCCATGCAAAACGAATAAATGAAAAACGCCCCGAAGACCTTGATCTGGGGCGGCAACGCCAAGCCGATGCTCATCTTATTGTACTCAGTACGGCAATTTCGCCAGCAAGCTATGTCAAATCCCGGCCAAGGGAAAGCGCGAGCGAAAACGATTTACATCGTTTATTGCAACGTTGCTTTTTTGCATCCCCCTGGATTTTAGGCTGCCGTGGCGGCGAGCGAGATCCTGGGCGTCACAAATTCATCGCGTAGCACATTCACGCCCGTTGCCGCGTTGCGGATAATCTCGATCCGCCGGAACTGGCCGCCCATCCGTGCGTCTGCGCCGATGGACTGCATTGCAGGCCTGAGACGCCTGTCGGGTCCAAAATAATCTGTCGTCTCGAAATAGGTCAGCGTCCGGCCGATCTGGCGATCGATACGTGCCTGCATTCGGTTGCGAGCAAAGGGCATCGTAATGACATCGTCAAAACCCATGCCGATACACCGCTCAATGGTATCGTTGGACGGGCTCTCGGAGAAATAGATCAGGGGTGAAAATCGCAGCTGGCGCCGTGCCGAAAAGCGGATCGATTGCGCAATGCCGCGCAGTTTGCCAACATCCGTGACGGCGGCGAACAGGAAAAAGCACAGCGGCGTGCGGACCACCTGCTGTTCTGCCTGCAATATCCCGGCATAGGGCATCACCGACGCGAAGTTTATCTTTCGCGCCATCTCCATCAATCCTGCGCCCGACCCATCCAAAGGTCCGACAACATAAGCGGAAGCCTTCATCGATGGCCCCTCCCTGCATTCCCGGCATCAAACTAGGTCATCAATGCTAAGGGCGGGCTAACGGGCCGGTCGTGCACCTGTGCCCCGTGGCGCTAGGGGAACCTGGCAGGACGTGATTGTTCGACGGCGATCTATGGCAGGGCCAGCGCCAGAAGGCCTGCGGGTGTAGTGGATCCCCGCGCAGGCCGCGATTCTGGGCTGCGGTCGAAAACAGCTGTCAAAACGTCATCAGATTGCGTGACGTTTTGACAGCTGATTGGGTTGCTCTAGAGCTGGCTGATGCACACCGAGGTGGTTCCGCGGTTGCGGAAGCCCAGTTCATTTGCGGCGGCCTTGGAAAGATCGATGATGCGCTTGCCCACAAACGGGCCGCGATCATTGATCGTGACTTCGATTTCGCGCCCGGTGCGCTGGTCCGTCACGCGGACCTTGGTTCCAAACGGCAGCGAGCGATGGGCTGCGGTCATGGCGTTTTCGTTGAAGGTTTCGCCGGAAGCGGCTTTTTTCCCGTTGAACCCCGGACCATACCAGGAAGCGCCACCACATTGGGCATAGGCGGCAGAGGAAAACGAGAGAACGGTCGCAGCAACGGCTGCAACAACGACGGCTTTTCTGATCAAATCTGGAACTCACATAGTCTTTGGTAAGCCGCTGGTTAATGCAGGCTACGGGCCAGAATGTGCCCGACTTTGCCACAAATGGCCCGATGGCCCGATGTGTTGCTGTGATGTCGCAGGTTTTGCGCGCTTTGCTGGCAAGCTTTTCGGTGTGATTGGTCCGATCTGTAGGAAATGAATCCGCGATTCCACTGATTGCACCACCGATCCGACGGTGCCCGCTGGAGAATCCGGATTCATCTTGCCCGCTGTGGCTTGACGGTCACAGTTAAGGGCGCAGTGGCAAAAAACGTCGGATTTCCGCGGCTTCATCCATCGGGCGCCCCGTTCCAGAGCCTTTCCGGGCCTGATTGTGGCGGCAATGGGGCAGGTTTTACCACC
>JAHJOS010000033.1 GCA_018820005.1 Alphaproteobacteria bacterium
AATAACGAGATCAACACCGTGATCAGCTATGTCCAGTCGCTTTCTCAGCCCGAGCTGGCTGCTGCAACCGATCCGACCGCGTTGGCCGCCGGCGCCATGATCTTTGCTGACAATTGTGCCGCTTGCCATGGCGAGAACGCAAAAGGCCTTACCGATACCGGGGCTCCCGATCTGACCGACCGGTTCTGGACCTACGGGGGCGACCGCGCCACCATCCGCCACACTGTGTTTGCCGGCCGCATGGGGGTCATGCCATCATGGGAAGGACGCCTGTCACCTACCGACATCAAGCTTTTGACGCTCTATGTGCTTGATCTGCGAGCCACCGCACAATGACAGCGCCCGGTCACCTCAATGTCGTCGATAGCCGCTGGCGCGGCACACGCCGCATTCTGGTGGCCATGGCTGTTATACTCGTTGGCGTCCTACTGGCGGCCAACGCCCACCTCGTCTATGTCGCCTTCTCCTCACAACCTGAGTGCATCGCCCATCTTCAAGACTTAGGCGAAAGCGGCACCTACCGTGCCGCCAATTCGGCTTGCTGAGCCTCAAACCATCGGATCGCATCATGGCCAAGACCCTCCATACCATTCCCGATATTGTTCCGGCACTGCCCAAGGCTGTTGACCACAATCGCCATCTGCCCGCAACCGCAGCGCTGCAATGGCTGGCACTGGGCTGGCGTGACCTCTGGAACCACCCGCTGCCCAGCCTGCTCTATGGCGCCGGCATCGCCCTGCTGTCGCTGCTGGTGATCGGCGCGATGGTCAATTTTGGTTGGATACAAATCCTGTTTCCTGCCCTCGCTGGATTTCTGGTGGTAGGCCCACTGCTGGCGACCGGGCTCTACGAAAAGAGCCGCCGGCTTGAGGCGGATGAATCCGTCACATTCTGGAACATGGTTTTGCCAGGTCGCGGCGGCGGCACCCATTTGTTATACGTCGGCACCATCCTTCTTATGCTGATGCTGCTATGGATGCGGGCTGCGGTGCTGCTTTTCGCCCTGTTCTTTGGCGTACGGCCCTTTCCGGGTTTGGATCAGGTGGCCAACATGCTGTTCCTCACACCCACCGGCGTGACGATACTGTTGACGGGCAGCGCTGTTGGTGGACTGTTCGCGGCATTCGCCTTTGCCATAAGCGCCTTCTCGATCCCGATGATGCTTGATCGCCGCCTGGACGCGTTTTCCGCGATGGGCCTGTCGATGTCGCTGGTCTGGAACAATCTGCCTGCCACGCTGACCTGGGCGGCCATCGTGCTGGCACTGACGGCCATCGGCCTGGGCACCTGCCTGGTTGGATTGATCATCATTTTCCCCCTGCTTGGCCACGCCACCTGGCATGCTTACGCCGCCGTCAGAGAATAGCCCATGAGCTGCTGCCTGCCGCCGCCGCAATTTATCGAAGCTGTCGCGGGACCGATCCAGCATGGTCCCAGCAATGATGAATTGCGCTTGGCCAGCCGCGATATCGGCGAGGGCCTGCGCCAGACCGACCTGTCGGTGCCCTCGATCCATTGCGGCGGCTGCATCCGCAGCATCGAAAAAGCCCTGGACGCGGTGGAGGGCGTGGTTTCGGCGCGGGTCAATCTGTCAACCAAGCGGGTCGCGGTGCGCTGGCGCCAGGCCGGCGCGCCGCCGCCCATCATCAAGACGCTGACCGATCTGGGCTATCCGGCCAATCTGTTCGAAACCGACGACGAACAGCAGGACCGCACCCTGCCCGGGCTGATCCGGGCGCTGGCTGTCGCCGCCTTCGTATCGATGAACATCATGATGCTGTCCGGCTCGGTCTGGGCCGGCGCCGATGTGGCCACCCGTGATGTGCTGCACTGGATCTGCGCCGCCCTGGCCCTGCCCGCCATGCTCTATTCGGGCCGCATCTTCTACCTGTCGGCCTGGAACGCGGTGCGGCACGGCCGCACCAATATGGACGTCCCCATCACCATCGGCATCGCGCTGGCCTTTGCGCTGAGCCTGTATGACACCATACACCAGGGCGAGCAGGTCTATTTTGATGCCGCCGTCTCGCTGATCTTCTTCCTGCTGATTGGCCGCACGCTCGACCACATGATGCGTGAGCGCGCCCGCAATGCGGTCAAGGGATTGGTTAAGCTGGCCCCGCGCGGTGCGCTGGTGCTGGCCGATGATGGCAGCCGCGAATATCTGCCGCTACGCGAGATCGTACCCGGCATGACCATTCTGCTGGCCGCCGGAGAACGCGTGCCCGTCGATGCGCTGGTGCTGGCCGGCATGTCCGATCTGGACCGCAGCCTGATCAGTGGCGAAAGCCTGCCGGTGGCCGCCGCGCCCGGCCTGCTGCTGGAGGCCGGCACGCTCAATCTGACCGGGCCCCTGACCATCCGCGCCCAGGCCGCCGAACAGGATTCCACACTGGCGCTGATGGTGCGCCTGATGGAAGCCGCCGAAAGCGGTCGCAATCACTATCGCCGCATCGCCGACCGTGCAGCCGGGCTCTACTCTCCGGTGGTCCATCTGGCCGCTCTGGCGGCCTTTGTCGGCTGGATGGCGCTTGACGGCGATGTGCACAAGGCAGTCACTGTTGCCATAGCCGTCCTGATCATCACCTGCCCCTGCGCGCTGGGTCTGGCCGTCCCAATGGTCCAGGTCGTGGCGGCCCGCCGTCTGTTCGACGCGGGCATCATGCTCAAGGACGGCTCGGCGCTTGAGCGTCTGGTCGGGATCGACACGATCGTGTTTGACAAGACCGGCACGCTCACCCAAGGCACCCCGCAATTGCTTGGTCCGGG
>JAHJOS010000276.1 GCA_018820005.1 Alphaproteobacteria bacterium
GCCGCTGGTGCCGGTGGCCGGCGTGCCGCTGATCGAGCGGGTGATGGACAATGCCAAGGCCGAGGGCGCCAAGCGCTTCGTTGCCAATGCCCATTATCGCGCCGACCAGCTGCTGGCCCATTTCGGCGGCCTGCTCAAACTCAGCCGCGAGGAGGCCCTTCTCGACACTGGCGGCGGCATCAAGCGCGCGCTGCCCATGCTGGCCTCCGATCCCTTCGTGGTGATGAACACCGATGCCTTCTGGCCATTGGGCAGCGACCAGCCCATCGCCCGCATGCTGGCGCGCTACACCGGGCCCGACGACATCGTGCTGCTCTGCGTGCATCCGCGCGATGCGCATGGCTTTGCCCGCAGCCATGATTTCTGCCTCGCGCCCAGCGGCGAAATCACCCGCGACTATGGCGCGCCGGTGATCTATGGCGGCGTCGCCATCATGGGCAAACCCCTGTTTGCCGATACGCCCGACGGCGCCTTCTCGCTCAACCTGCTGTTCGAGCGTTGCCTGGAGCGCGAAACCCTTTTTGGTGTGGTGCTCGATGCCCCCTGGTTCCATGTCGGCGATCCCGCTGCGCTGGCCCTGGCCGAAAGCGCCCTTGCGGCCCCCACAGCGCCATGACGCTGTTCTCCATCGCCCGTCACGCGCCCTTCATCGCCACCCTGGCCGAGCGCATCATCGATGGCACGCTGCTGGGCGGGGCCGACCGGAGCCAGCCGTTCTGGCTGACCGATGTCACCATCGTCCTGCCCACGCGCCGCGCCAAGCTGGCGCTGGCCGATGAATTTGCCCGGCGCGGCCATAACCTGCTGCCCGATATCCGCAGCTTTGGCGGCGAAGTCGCCGACGAAGAGCCCTTCCTGCCGCCCTTTGACGCGCCAACGCCGCTGCCAGCGGCTTCGGCGCTGGAGCGGCGGCTGGTGCTCTCCCGCCTTGTCCATGCCTGGGCCAATACGCCCGGTGGTCAGCGGGCCTTTTCCAGTCCCCCCACGGCGGGCGAGATCCTCTCCATGGCCGAATCGCTGGGCCTGTTGATCGATGATCTGCTGACCGAGGAGCGCAGTGCCGCCGATATCGCCGCCATGGCGCCAGATCTGGCCGGCAATCTCAGCGACTATTGGCTGCAGACACTGGATTTTCTCAATATCGCGCTGACCTTCTGGCCAGCCCATCTTGATGGCGCGCGCGCCGATGTCGCCGCCCTGCGCGGCCAGCGGCTCGATCGGCAGGCCCTGGCGGCGCCACTGGTCTATGGTGATCGGCCGGTGATTGCCGCTGGGTCGACCGGCTCAATCCCCGCCACCGCGCGGCTGCTCAAGGCCATCAACGATCTGCCAAGGGGCGCCGTTGTGCTGCCTGGCCTCGATTGCTCGATGACACCGGCCGATCACGCCGCGCTGCTGCTGCCGGCCAATAATCCGCATGGCCATCCCCAGTTCGGGCTGGCGCGCCTGCTGCGGGGCCTGGGCGCGGCCGTCAGCGATGTCGCTGAACTGGCGCCGGGCGACCACCCGCGCACCACGCTGGTGCATCGCGCCCTCGCGCTGACCGATGACACGGCATTGTGGAACTCCCAGCGGCTCGATGCCGACCAATTGGCGCGTGCCAGCGAAGGCCTGAGCGTCATCCGCGCCCGCACCGAGGACGAGCAGGCCCGCGCCATTGCTTTGGCGGCCCATGACGCGCTGGCGCGCTCGCGCACGGTGGGCATCGTCACGCCTGACCGTAATCTGGCGCGTCGCATTGCCGCCGAACTGCGTCGCTTTGCCATCACGGTCGACGACGCCGCCGGCGTGCCGCTGTTCCAGTCTGCCGCCGGCCGCCTGCTGCGCCAGATCCTGGCGCTGGCGACGAGCAATGGCGCCGCGGTGCACCTGATGGCACTGTTGCGCAACCGGGCCAGCCGCTTCGGCCGTGATCGCAGCGAGATTTCCGGCCTGGCCGATACCATCGAGCTGGGTCTGCTGCGCGGCCAGCGCCCCAATCCCGGCTTTGCCGGCCTGCGCCAATTGCTCGA
>JAHJOS010000277.1 GCA_018820005.1 Alphaproteobacteria bacterium
CCCAGCTTGGTATAGACCTGCTCGAGATGCTTGTTCACCGTGCGCGGGCTGAGCCCGAGGATCTCGCCGATATCGCGGTTGGACTTGCCGCGCGCGATCCACAGCAGCACATCGCTCTCGCGTAGCGTCAGGCCGAACTGCTGGCGCAGCACTTCCTCCTGCCCCTCCTCCTGCGCCCGCGACAGACGGAACAAATATTCATCGCCGCCCACCAGGCCTAGGAAGGAATATTGCAGCCCCGGCACACCCGGCAGCGCCAATTCGAAGCCGCCGCCCTGCGCCGGCTCGCCCCGCTGCGCACCCAACCAGTCAAGGAAGCGCTGCATCATAGCCCCCTGCCCCTGCACATCCACGCCCGACCGCTCCAACAGCCGATTGCACTGCGGTGTCGACCACAGCACCAGTCCCGCAGCGCCAAAGGCCACCAGATGGCGCCCTGCAGCGTCGAGCGCAATCCGGGCGCTCTGGGCTCGCCGCGCATTGGCCAGATGCACCCTTATGCGGGCCCGCAACTCATCGACATTGATCGGCTTGCTCAGATAATCGACGCCGCCACTCTCAAGGGCATGCACGATATGCTCGGTCTCGGTCAGCCCGGTCATGAAGATCACCGGCACATGTGTCAGCTTCGCCATGGCCTTGAGCCGCCGGCAGGTCTCGAACCCGTCCAGGCCCGGCATCACAGCATCCATCAGCACCACATCGGGCGCCACCCGCTGCGCAATGCCCAGCGCGGCCTCGCCGCTGCGCGCCACCAGCACCGTCACCCCGGCATCTTCCAGCGCCGTCGTCAGAAACCCCAGCGACTCCGGGGAATCATCGACCAGCAGCACAATGTCCTGGTCCTTCTCAAGCCGACTCATGGCCCACCCGCTCTATGAGTTCCGCATACCCGTCAAAATCGAACGCCTCGATATGCTTGCGCAGCGCATCGACCAGCGGCTGATTGCCCGGCACCCCGGCCAGTTCCACCAGCTTGGCCTCAATGCCGCGGACATGCCCGATCTGGCCCAGGCTGACAAGCTCACGCAGATGCTCCGCCCCCGGCGAGCTCAGCACTGGCGGCTTGACCGCAGCGCTATCCGCAGCCGGCGCCGCATAGTCCCATTCGAGATCAAGATGGGTCGCCAGCTTCTCCAGCAGCTGGTTGAGCTCAAACGGCTTGGCCAGTGTATCGGAATGCACCGCCTCCCCGCCATCGGCCGCCGCGCCGTCGCCGATATTGGCCGACAGCATCACCACCGGCGCCGCAATGCCTCGGTCGCGCAGCGCCTGCAGCAATTCCCAGCCGCTCATGCCCGGCATGCGGATGTCGAGAAAATAGAGGTCCGCCTGGGCGTCCAGCGTCTCCAGGCACGATGGCCCGTCCTTAGCCGTCAACACCACAAAGCCCAGTGGCGTCAGCATCTCTCGCATCAGCTCACGATGGTCGGCATTGTCGTCCACCACCATCACCGTGCGCAGCGCGCCGACATAGCCCACCACCCGGCGAATATCTTCCCGCGCAGCGCGGGGCCGCTCCACCTTGGCCAGCATCAATCGCACCTGGAAGCGCGTGCCCACGCCCAGCGTGCTGGTCAGCGTGATCTCCCCGCCCAGCGTTTCGGTCAACAGCTTGGTGATCGTCAGTCCCAGGCCTAGTCCTGGCACAAATCGGTTGTGCTCTGCCGCGCCGCGCACAAAGGGCTCGAACACATGCTCGATGTCATCGGCTGCAATGCCGCTGCCGCTGTCGGCCACCACGAAACTGGCGACCTGGTTGCGATACTCCACGTCAAAGCTCACATAGCCGGCGCTGGTGAACTTGATCGCATTGGACAGCAAGTTGACGAGGATCTGGCGCAGTCGCTTCTCGTCAGTGCGTACATGCCGCGGCAACCCCTTGGCGCGACTGTGCCGGAACTCCAGCCCCTTAGCCTGCGCCTGCAGCCGGAACATGTCCACGATCTGGTCGAGAAAATCCTGGATGTTGATCTCGTTGGAATAGACCTGCAGCCGCCCCGCCTCGATCTTGGAAATGTCGAGCAGCCCGTCGATCAGCCCCGACAGATGCTCGGCACTTCGGCGGATGATCTGCACCGAGCCGCGCCGGTTCTCCGGCAGTCCGGCGTCCCGCTCCAGCACCTGGGCATAGCCCATCACCGCATTGAGCGGCGTGCGCAGCTCGTGGCTCAGCCCCACCACATAGCGGCTCTTGGCATGGTTGGCGGCCTCGGCCTTCTCCTTGGCCCGCTGCAGTTCGGCATCAGTGCGCGAATGGGCATCGATCTCCTTGAGCAACAGCGTGTTCTGTCGCGAACTCTCTTCCTCGGCGACCAGCCGGCTGTCATGCGCCAGCACCAGGAACCAGGTGATGATTCCCGCCGTTACCGCAAAGGCGAAGAACACCACAGCCAGCGTGCCGCCCACCACATCGGCGGTGTGCGGCGCAGCCCCCGCAGCGAAATAGTAGATCAACCAGAGCGCGCTGCCCAACAGGCTGATCGCAATGGCCATGGAAGTGCCATAGCGCCCCAACCGCGTACGCAGCTTGGCGATGACCCACTCCGGCAGGATGCTCGCCGCCACCGCATGGGTCTGCGCGCGGAAATGCGCATGCGGCTTGCACATGTCGTGGCAGCGGGCGTCCAGCGAGCAACACAGCGAGCAGATCGGCGCTGCATAGGCCGGACACCAAGCCATGTCTTCGGGCTCAAACGGATGTTCGCAGATCGAACAGGTCACCGAGCTCAGGGACTGCCACTGCTTGCGGGGCTTGCGCGCCAGGTAATATTTGCCCTTGGTCGCCCAGGCGATGGCCGGCGAAGCAATGAAGGCCAAAATCAGCGCGACATAGGGCGACAGAGCCGCCGCGGTTTCGCCGAACGCGCCAAAATGCGCGGTCAACGCGATCACTGTCGCCAGCAGCATGGAGCCAACGCCGACCGGATTGATGTCATATAAATGAGCCCGCTTGAACTCGATACCCGGTGGTGCCAGCCCGAGTGGCTTGTTGACAAACAGATCCGCCGAGATCGAGCACAGCCAGGCCATGGCGACGATTGAGAAGATGCCCAAGGTCTCTTCGAGCAGCCGATAGATGCCCAGCTCCATCAGCAGCAGCGCAATCGCCACATTGAACAGAAGCCACACCACGCGCCCGGGGTGGCTGTGCGTCAGGCGCGAGAAGAAATTCGACCAGGCCAGCGAGCCGGCATAGGCGTTCATCACATTGATCTTGAGCTGGCTGATCACCACGAACACCGCCATCAGCATCAGCGCCAGGAACTGATTGGGGATCATGTAGCCAAAGGCCACCGCATACATATAGCCCGGCTCGGAGGCATGCTCGGCCGGCACCCCGCTCGACAGCGCAAGATAGGCCAGAAACGAGCCGGCCAGCAGCTTGGGCGCGCCCACGAGCACCCAGCCGGCGCCGGCGAGGAAAATCGCCAGCCGGTGTCGCCACTTGGTGACGCCCTCTGCCGGCAGGAAACGCAGAAAGTCCACCTGCTCGCCGATCTGGGTCATCAGCGCCAGGATCACCGCTGATGCGGCGCCGAACTTGGCCAGCTCGAACGGCGCAAGGGCGCCCGCTGCCGCCTCGGGCGCTCCCAGCCCAGCAAAGCCGCGCCACAGGTCGAACTTGTCCCAGTCCAGAAACGCAATGAAGAAGAACGGCACGATATTGAGTACCAGCCAGATCGGCTGCGTCAGCAGCTGGAAGCGGCTGATCATCTGCACGCCATGGGTCACCAGCGGGATCACCACCAGCGCGCTGATGATGTAGCCGATCCACAGCGGAATGCCGAACGCCAGCTGCAGCGCACTCGACATGATCGAGGCCTCGATGGCGAACAGGATAAACGTGAAGCTGGCGTAGATCAGCGAGGTGATCGTCGAGCCGATATAGCCAAAGCTGGCGCCACGCGTCAGCAGGTCCACGTCCACACCATGGCGCGTGGCATAGCGGGCGATGGGCAGGCCGATGAACAGGATCGCCAGCGACGCCACGACAATGGCGGCGATGGCATTGGTCGTTCCATAACTCAGCGTGATGGCGCCGCCGATGGCCTCGAGCGCCAGAAAGGAAATCGCGCCGATCGCCGTCTGCGAGATTCGATCATTGGAAAAACGCCGCGCCGACTTGGCCGTGAAGCGCAGCGCGTAGTCTTCCAAAGTCTGGTTGGCGACCCAGCGGTTATACTCGCGCCGAATGGGAATGATGCGTTGTCGCGCCATGAACCGTCTAGTTGTTAACCAAATCCGATGGCTGCACAATAATTCGCCAGCGCCTTGTTAGCATGGATTGGCCTGGAAACACTAGGATTTTGAACCCTCTGCCGGCCGACCACGCACCCCATCACGGCACAGTTACGTCAATCGACGTATAGGGCTCGATTAACAAACTGTCCCACAGTCCCCCCAACAAGCGCCTCCCTTGGTGGCTTGGGGCTCATTTGCAGCAGAGGGACGAACAGATGAACAATTTTGGCGCCAAGAGCGCTTTGCTTGCAGCAGCAATGGCCGGTGGCCTTGCCATGACGGCTGTGGTTCCGGCCATGGCCGCGGATGACACCATCAAGGTTGGTGTCCTGCACTCGCTATCTGGCACGATGGCGATTTCCGAAACCACGCTCAAGGACACCATGCTGTTCTTGATCGACGAGCAGAACAAGAAAGGCGGCCTCCTGGGCAAGCAGCTTGAGGCCGTTGTGGTTGATCCCGCTTCCGACTGGCCGCTGTTCGCCGAAAAGGCGCGTGAGTTGATTTCGGTCGATGGCGTTGCCGCCGTGTTCGGCTGCTGGACCTCGTCGTCGCGCAAGTCGGTCCTGCCCGTGTTCAAGGAATTGAACTCGATCCTCTTCTACCCTGTGCAGTATGAGGGCGAAGAGTCCGAGAAGAACGTCATCTATACCGGTGCCGCGCCGAACCAGCAGGCCATCCCTGCCGTTGATTACCTGATGAGCGAAGATGGCGGCAGCGTGAAGCGCTGGGTCCTCGAAGCCACCGACTATGTCTATCCGCGCACGACCAACAAGATCCTCGAGCAGTACCTGCTTGACAAGGGCGTCGCAGCTGAGGACATCAAGATCAACTACACCCCGTTCGGCTTCTCCGATTGGCAGACTGAAGTTGCCGCCATCAAGGACTTCGGTTCGGCCGGCAAGAAAACCGCCGTTGTGTCGACCATCAACGGCGACGCCAACGTGCCGTTCTACAAGGAACTGTCCAACCAGGGCATTTCGGCTGAAGACATTCCCGTAGTGGCCTTCTCCGTCGGTGAAGAAGAACTCGCCGGCATGGACACCACCAACCTTGTTGGCCACCTGGCTGCCTGGAACTACTTCCAGTCCGTCGATACTCCTGAAAATGCTGCCTTTATCGCCGATTGGCACAAGTTCATCGGCGACGACACCCGTACCACCAACGACCCGATGGAAGCTGCCTACATCGGCTTCAACCTGTGGGTGAAGGCTGTTGAGGCCGCGGGCACCACCGATACTGATGCCGTGCTCAAGGCACTGGTCGGGCTCAAGGTACCGAACCTCACCGGCGGCACAGCTGAACTCCTGCCGAACCACCACCTGACCAAGCCCGTGCTGATTGGCGAAATCCAGGACGATGGCCAGTTCGACGTGGTGTGGCAGACCGAGGCTGAAGTCCCCGGCGACGCATGGTCTGACGTTCTGCCTGAAGACAAGGGCATCGAAGCAGACTGGACCGATCCGCTGACGGGCTGCGGTCACCTTGATACGGCGACCAACACTTGCGGCGCCGCGCCAGCCTCCTGACCGAACTGAAAAACCAATGCGAAGGCGCCCCGGCGCCTTCGCTCTCTGAATTCTTCTTGGGGCGTCACAGATGACTTTTGGCTGGCTCAGAATACTTCTCACCCTGGCCGCCCTGGCCTTCGCACCCGGCGCCGCCTTCGCTCAATCCGCAGACCTGCCAGCTATGGTCAATGCCCTGGGCGACGGCAGCTTCAGTGACCGTGAACAGGTCATCAACGCCCTGGTCGCCACCGGCGACGAACATGTCCCGGCAATCCTCCAGGCACTCGCGGACGGCGAACTTTACGCCCGCAAATCCGACCAGAAGGTGCTGATCGGCAAGAAATCCGGCAGCCAGATCGCCCTCACCGACCCGCTCGACGGCTCCGACCTGGGTAGCGTCGCCAGCGGCGACCTCGACAAGGTCAAGACCAACAACGGCCTGCGTGGCAAGATCCGCACCGCTATTGGCGCGATGACACTGCTCATCCCCAACCGTGCCATGCGCCTGTCCGCTGCGCAGAGCGTTCTAAAGAATGCCGACCCCGAGATGTTGCCACTGCTCGATCAGGCCGTGGCCGACGAAACTGACCCTGAAATCAAGGAGACCATGGAACTGGCGCGCGCCGTCATGGTCTTGAAATCCGACACCAGCGTTGAAGAAAAACGCGCGGCAGTGGATCTGATCGCCTCGAAAGGCGACCGTGACGCTCAGACTGTACTGGTCAACCAGCTTGAGACCGCGCCGGAAGATCTCAAGCCGCTGATCCAGACTGGTATCGACAGTATCGGCCGTAGCCTCGCTGTCTGGGACGTGGGCCAGAACCTGCTCTATGGCATATCGCAATCCTCGGTTCTGCTGCTGGCCGCCATCGGCCTGGCCATCACCTTCGGCGTGATGGGCGTGATCAACATGGCCCATGGCGAGATGGTCATGCTGGGAGCATACGTGACCTTCGTCGTTCAGGAACTACTGCGTAACTTCGCGCCCGGCCTGATCGACTATTCGCTGGCCTTCGCCGTCCCGGCGGCGTTTCTTTTTACGGGCCTGGTTGGTATCGGCATCGAGCGCGGCATTATCCGCTGGCTTTATGGCCGCCCGCTCGAAACCCTGCTCGCCACATGGGGTCTGTCGTTGATCCTGCAGCAGGCCGTGCGGTCCATCTTCGGGCCGACCAACAAGATGGTCTCGCCACCTTCCTGGATGACAGGGGCCTTCGATCTGGGCGGCCTCACCATTACCTGGAACCGGCTCTGGATCGTCGTCTTCGCCATGGCAGTGTTTCTTGTGCTCCAGATTGTGCTCAATCGCACGGCGCTGGGCCTGCAGATGCGCGCCGTCACCCAGAACCGCAGGATGGCCTCGGCCATGGGGATCCGCACCCCCTTCGTTGATGCCATGACCTTCGGCCTCGGCTCCGGCATTGCCGGCATGGCCGGCGTCGCACTCAGCCAGATCGACAACGTTTCGCCCAATCTGGGTCAGGGTTACATCATCGACAGCTTCATGGTCGTGGTGTTCGGCGGCGTCGGCAATCTCTGGGGTACGCTGATTGGCGCGTTGACTCTTGGCGTTTCCAACAAGGTCCTCGAACCGGTCACCGGCGCCGTGCTCGGTAAGATCATCATCCTGGTGTTGATCATTCTATTCATCCAGCGTCGGCCACGCGGCCTCTTCGCGCTCAAGGGGCGGGCCATCGAACAATGATCACTCAATTCATTCTTCGCGCACTCGACAAAAAAGCCATCTGGCTTGTCGTCATCCTGTTTGCCTCGGCCATCGCTGTGCCGGTTCTCAATCTCGTCGTGCCCGCGGGCAGCCCGCTGCATGTGCCAAACTACGCTGTGCCGCTGTTCGGCAAGTATCTGAACTATGCCCTTCTTGCGCTTTCATTGGATCTGGTCTGGGGCTATTGCGGCATCCTCTCGCTGGGGCACTCGGCCTTCTTCGCCCTGGGCGCCTACGCCATGGGCATGTACCTGATGCGCCAGATCGGCACCCGTGGCGTCTACGCCAATCCCACGCTGCCCGACTTCATGGTGTTCCTCAACTACAAGGAACTGCCCTGGTTTTGGTACGGCTTTGACATGTGGTGGTTCGCCTTCATCATGGTGCTGGTGGTGCCGGGCCTGCTCGCCTTCGTCTTCGGCTGGTTCGCCTTCCGCAGCCGCGTCACCGGCGTCTATCTCTCCATCATCACTCAGGCCATGACCTATGCCCTGCTGCTCGCCTTCTTCCGCAACGACCTCGGCTTTGGCGGCAACAACGGCCTGACCGACTTCAAGGACATTCTAGGCCAGCCCGTGCAGGCCGCCACCACCCGCGCCGCCCTCTTTGCCGCCTCGGCCCTGGCGCTGGCCCTGGCCGTCGTCATCTGCTCGGCCATCGTCAATTCCAAGCTGGGCAAGGTCATGATCGCCGTACGCGATGCCGAAAGCCGCACCCGTTTCCTGGGTTACCGCGTTGACAATGTGAAACTCTTCGCCTTCGTCGTCTCGGCGTTGCTGGCCGGCATTGCCGGGGCGCTCTATGCCCCACAGGTCGGCATCATCAACCCCGGCGAATTCGA
>JAHJOS010000278.1 GCA_018820005.1 Alphaproteobacteria bacterium
GGCGAAATCTGCGGAGCGCATTGGTGCAGGAGCGCTGCCATCGCTACCATTGGTTTTCTCCCACGAGACCCGCTCTCAGTGTGCCTGCCAAGTGCTTGTACATGAGCCCTGCCCTTCGCGGAGAGAAGTTCCGCTAAAACAAACAACTTATTGGAACTCGACGTGGATTACTCAAGAATCTCGGCCTTACCGAGCATTATGGACGCCTTTTGATCTGTTTGACAAGACTATGCCAGTTGCAAGCGCGTTGCGCAGTTCAAATTACAAATCGAGACAATCGACCTGCCGATGACCCAGCCTCAGCCGTCTGACGAAGACAATCCATCGCGCGCCGCCCAGTTGGTCCGCGCTCTCCTGGAGCGCCACGGGCTTCCCAAACACCGGCATGCGTCGTTCGTCGGGGAGTTCTTCGAGTTGTCGCGCGCAGCGTCGCATACGCGTGTGAACAAGAGTTCTGCCTGGACGCTCGACGACTTTCAGGCGCTGGCGAATCACTTTGGCGAGCCGCTGGCGCAGGTCCTGGGTGCCATCTCCCCGGACCACTCCGGCACCAAGGCAACCTTGACCGTGGGCGGCATGGAAATCAACTGCCTGATCTGGCTCGCCGAGGACGGCGCGTCTGCCTCCGTAGGTAGTTTGGTGGCGTTGGAGCGAGAGGGCGCCTACGTGGTCGTTCCGGCCACTGCCGCGGCCGGCGACGATGCAAAGCGCATTGCGCGTCTTGAAGTGGCACACGACGCGACACCGGCGCCAAGAGTGGCCGTATTCGACGACGAGCGAGACGTCGCCAATTCCGTTTGCGGGATGTTGCGCTCGGCCGGCATCGAGGCTGTGCCCTTTTACGTGGCCGAGGAGCTGCTGCAAGCCATCCCCGGCCATCGCTTTGACGGGTATGTCGTCGACTGGCTGCTGCCGGACAGTCGCACCGCAGTCCCCTTGCTGGCCGCCGTTCGCGCCCTTCCCGAGCATCGGGCCGCCGTGCTCTTGTCAGGCAAGACACGAAACGGAACCGCTGACCCGCGTGAGGTCGGCGAGGCCTCCATTCGCTTCCAGGTCCAAATGGTCGAGAAGCCGGCCCAGCAGCCGATGCTTATTTCTGCACTCGTGACCGATGGGCTGCATGCTCCCCGACGCGCGGGAATCCGCTCGCCTTGAGCTATCGCTGGCCATCGCTGGCCATCGCTGGCGATCGCTGGATTCGGTGGTCCGTCGATGACTTCCAATGGTCTGCCCGGCGGATCTGCCTCTCGGAATATCCGGCCTTTCCCGTGTGTGCGCTCACGAATGCGAACGCACATTAGGATCGAGGAATGAAGCTCTGGGCACGAAAGGCAAAGATGGACGAGATGGAAACCCTCGATGTCGAGGAATGGCGTTTCCTGTGCGGCGGCGAGCAGCTGCCGTCGGGACAGTTCCAGGCAACGGTGCGCTACAAGGCCCCGTCTGACGAGCAAATCCGGACGCTGGTCCTCGATTCGGAGGAATTCGAGACAGCGAGCCAAGCCCTCGAACGCGCGAGAGAACTCGCCATGAAGTGGGCCAAGGAGCGAAGCGGCGATGGCCGCGGCAATGCCTGAGGTCCAGACTTCAGTGTTCTGTGCGGGCCACCGCAGGCCGCGCAACGGATCCGACGTCAGGTCTCCTTCTTGTGATGGGCGACCGGGGATCGCCTCAGCAAGTCTTTCATTGCTTTCTCACTCGGCCGAGTGAGCAGATTCGACAACCCGGTTTCGCACAAGCGCTCGTGATCGATGACCCAGATGCCACCACACGCGCAGGTTCTCGACCGGCTTCACCAGCACTTCGTCGAAAAGCCCGTCTGGAATCTCCGGCCGTGACGCAGTGATCGCGACGATGTAAGTTTGCTGGTTGGGCCCAGGACTGGCCCGAACTCTGCGAGCCAGCTCCACGCCACCGAGCTCTGGCAAGTCCAGGTCGAAGAATGCCGTTTCGTAAGACTGGCGTTTCAGCATGGCGGCCGCTTCCGGGCCGCTCAGTGCGATATGGCAGGGGTGGCCGTAGTGCTTGACAATGGCGGTGACGGAAGCAGCAATGTCTGGCTTGTCGTCCACCACCAGCACGAGACCATCCGGCGTCGCATCGGAGGGTACTTCGTCGGGATCCTCGAATATCACTGGCACCGTGATGATGAAACGAGTTCCCTCTCCTGGCTTCACATCCAGGTCGATGTGAGCGCCCAGGTGATCCGCCACGGTACGAACAACCGACAGGCCAACCCCTGATCCATCCTTGCGCGGTTGCAGTTCCTCGTCGCGCGACAAATGAGTCCGCAGACGGTCGATGCCCCGTTGAGGCAGCCCGGGCCCGGTGTCGGCGATCTCGAAGACCAACTTTCCCGATGCTTCGTCCGGTGCGCGCAAGGTCATCGAGACCTCCCCGGTGCTCGTGTACTTCACCGCATTGCTCACCAGATTGGCCAGAACCTGGCTGATCCTCTGGACGTCGGCACGCACGAAGATCGGTTCGCCCGGCATATGCGTGGAGAACTTCAGCCCTCTTCCCCTGGCGGCGTGGCCGGCCACGTCAGACACATCCTCAACCAGCGCGGTCGCCTCGAAGGA
>JAHJOS010000279.1 GCA_018820005.1 Alphaproteobacteria bacterium
CGCACAGGATATCGCCCACCTTGACCGGGGCGATGAAGGTCATGGCTTCGACCGCGACGGTGACCACGCGGCCACGGGTGCGCTCGACGGCGGCAATGGCGCCGGCAATATCCATCTGGCTCATCACCCAGCCGCCAAAGATGTCGCCGGCCGGATTGGTATCGGCGGGCATGGCCAGGGTGCGGATGGTCAGAGCGCCGTGCGGCTCGGCAGTGAGAGGGGCAGGTGTGGTCATGGTGTGGGTCCTTTCGCGGGCCAGCGGCCGATGGCTTCTTCCCAATGCTTGCGACACAGCGAGATATAGACGGATTTTTCGATCGAGACCTGCTCGCCGTCGGCCAGCACGCGACCATCTGCACTCTGGCGCACCACCATGGTGGCCTTGGAGCCGCACTCGCAGATGGTGCGAATTTCGCGCAGTTCATCGGCAATGGCCAGCAGTTCGGAGGAGCCGGGAAACAGCTTGCCCTGGAAATCGGTGCGCAGGCCAAAGCACATCACCGGGATCTTGAGCCGGTCGCTGACGCGGGCGAGCTGCCAGACCTGGGCGGGGTCAAGAAACTGCGCCTCATCGACAAAGACGCAATCGACCTTGCCGGCCTCAAGATGCTCGCGCACGGCCTGATAGAGATCGTCCTCGGCGCTATAGAGCTCGGCGGGCTCGGCAATGCCGATGCGCGAGGAAATCAGGCCGATGCCGTTTTCGACATAGAGCGAAGAGGTATAGAGCAGCGGCCGCATGCCGCGCTCGCGGTAGTTATAGGCGGCCTGCAGCAGCAGGGTGGACTTGCCGGCATTCATCGCCGCATAGGAGAAATAGAGCTTGGCCATGGGTGGACGCGGATCTCGCGGGTTGCGGCAATGTGGTCTTAGGCAATAGACCCTGCCGGGGCCGGCATGAAGCGGGCAGGGCAAACATCAACAGTTCATTGCGAGGTCCCCATGACAGCGATTACCATCCGCGCGGCGCAACTGTCCGACGCAGAGGCACTCAAGCATTTGCTGGACCGCTCGTGGCGGACGCATTGGGCACCGCATGTGGATGCCGGTGCTGTGGCCCGATACCAGGCAGAACAGCCGGTGCTCGGCTATGTGGACAGTTTTATCAGCCAGCTTACGGTGGCCGAACGCGGCGGCGTGGTGGTGGGCATGTATCATCTGGATGGGGCGTGGCTGCACGCCATTCATGTGGACAGCTGGGCGATCGGCACTGGCGTGGGCCGGGCGCTGATGGATGCGGCCGAGGCGGCGGGAGCGCGGCAGCTCGACGTGCGGGCATTCAATGTGCGGGCGCGGGATTTCTATGCGGCAAGGGGCTGGGTGGAGATCGATGAGCACGACGACAGCGAAATGGGCATGCTGGTGCGCACCCTCGTGATGGAGCGGCTGTAGCGACGGGAGCGGCGGTGCAGACAAAAAAAGGCCGCCACGAGGGCGGCCGAGATGCCGATCGAACGGCGAAAGAGCTGGGGTTGGCAGCCGAACTCTTCCCAATGGCCGGGCGCTACGTTGGGGACGCCGTGCGCGGCAAGTCCGGGGCGGCGGGCCCAGGGACAAGTGTACCCTAGGGCGCGCAGATGACGGGCGCGTGACAGCGTGTTCAGACACGGTTCAGGTCACTGGCGGCAGGGTGTTTGCACAGTTGATGCGTCGTATTGGAGAACTATTGTGGTGAGCAAGACGCTTGGCCTGGCCATTGGATTGATGATGCTGGCCGGCAGCGCCGGGGCGGCGCTCGCGGGGCCGGACGGCGTGTGGGAGCTGGACAGTCGCGACACACGGCTGCAGCTGGCGCTGTGTGGCGATGGCACACAATTGTGTGGCGCGCTGGTGTGGCTGTCGGACGCCGACTACAACAAGCAGTATGAGCCGTTTCTGAATGCCCCGGTGACCAATGGGCTCAAACAGACCGGCGCCAACCGCTGGAAGGGCGCGATGAAGATGTTCGGGCAGAATATCACGGGGACGATCACCCAGCGCAGCGAGACGGAAATGACGCTGCAGGCCTGCGCATTCCTGGTGGTGTGCAAGAGCTACCAGATGTTCAAATACGCGCCATGATCGGGCTGGCGCGACTGGGCATAGCGGCTGTTGTGGCGGCGCTGGCGGTTTCAGCGGCGCAGGCGGCGTCCCCGGTGGGAACCTGGGAAATCGAGATGAAGGATTCCCGCTATCGCGTGGAGATGTGCGGTCCCGATGGCACGGCGCTGTGCGGTACGCTGATCTGGCTGGGCAATGGCGCGGACAGCCCGGAAAATCTGCCCTACCTCAATACGCTATTGATCGACCATGCGGCGCCCACTGCCCCCGGGCAGTGGAAGGGTGACCTGCACATCTATGGGCAGTCTGCTGCGGGCACGATCACGCTGGTGAGTGATGACCAGATTACGCTGCGTGGCTGTGCGTTCCTCGTGGTGTGCAAAACCTATCAGCTGTTCCGAATGGCCGATTAGCCCGAGGGCTAATTGGTGGTGCGGGGCACGTGGACGCGTCGCCGGCTCCAGAGCGGGGGCAGGGCCTCGACGGCGAGAATGGCCACAAAGATCAGGGTGGCACCGGCATAGCCGATCAGCGGCAGGCGTTCGCCCAGGATGATGGCGCCACCGAGCGCGGCAAACAGGCTTTCGGCCGAGAGGATGATCGCGGCGTTGGCGGGCGGCACATATTGCTGGCCGATGGCCTGGAAGGTGAAAGCCACGGCGGTGGACAGCAGGCCAGTATAGGCCAGTTCGATCCAGCCGGACTGCACGGCGACAAAGTCTGGCTGCTCAAACACAAAGGCGAGGCTGGTGGCCAGGGCGCCGGCGATGAGAAAGCTGACCGAGGACACGAAAATGGGCAGGCCGATGATCTGGGCGGCGCGGCCGAGCAGGATCACATGCAGTGCCCAGAACACGGCGCTGCCCACAACGATCAGATCACCGGAATTAAAGCTCGCCAGCCCGCCGCCGTTGAGGAAGTAGATGCCGATCAACGCCAGCGGCACGCCGGCAAAGATGATGGGATGGGGGCGGGTGCGGAACAGCAAAAAACCCAGGAAGGGCACGAAGAAGACATAGAGCCCGGTGAGGAAGCCGGCATTGGTGACGCTGGTGGTGATCAGGCCAACCTGCTGCATCCAGGAGCCGAGGAAAAACACCAGGCTGACCGCGCCGATGAGTACCCAGTGGCGCGGCGTGACGGGGGCGGGGCGGCGCCGGCGCTCCAAGAGGGCGAGCGGCAGGACGGCAAGGCCGCCGAGTAGATAACGCAGGCCGGAAAAGGTCAGCGGGCCCATGGAATCCATCGCCGATTTCTGCGCGATGAAGGCCAGGCCCCACAGCATGGTGCAGGCGAGAAGCATCAGGGTTGCGGCGGTGCGTGACATGGGATGGCGTTCCAAAGAGACCCCTCACCCGTCTCGGCCGCTGGCCGATCCACACTTTCCCACAAGGGGAGAGGGAAGGTTCAGAGTTTGTAACAGGCTTGGTGGTGCCTTCTCGCCAGCGCGAGAGTGGGCAGATAACGGCTACTTCAGTTCCACGTCCAGTGCAGCGATGAGCTGGGTGATTTCCTCGGGCGTGGTGTAGTGGACGAAGGAGAGGCGGAGGACGCCGTGGTTGGGGTCGATGCCGACGGCTTCGAGCAGGCGCTGGGCGTAGAAGTGACCACCTGCAGCCATGATGCCGTGGCGGGCGAGGCGTGCGGCGACAACGGCGCCGGGTTCGGAGAGACCCAGGGAAACGGTCGGGGCGCGCAGGTTGGGATCATCGGGGCCGATGAGGCGGACGCTGTTCTTGGGACGGAGATAATCGAGCAGGGGGGTAATGAGCGCGGTCTCCTGCGCGCGCATGGCGGCATGGGCGCGGCGGAAGGGATTGGCGCCGGTGATATCAGCGGGGGCGAGATCGGCGATGATTTCGAGATAGTCCACAATGCCCGAGGATGCGGCGATCTGGGCGTGGTCGGGGCCGGCCGGGGTCAGGCGGTAGCGCGGCTTGCTGTCATTGAAGTAGTGGCCCTGGTTGGGCAGGGACAGCGCCAGCTCGGGGCGAATGGCCAGCACGCCCTGATGCGGGCCATAGACCTTGTAGGCGGAGAAGAAATAGATGTCGGCGCCCAGCGCCGCGAGGTCCGGCAGGCCATGGGGGGCATAGCTGACGCCATCGATGGCGGTGACGGCGCCCACGGCATGGGCGCGGGCGGAGATGGCGGCGACGTCGTTGATCTCGCCGGCAATATTGGAGCAGTGGGGGGCTGCGACGAGGCGCACCTTGGCGTCGAGCAGATTGTCGAGGCCAGAAAGGGCGAGGCGCCCGGTCTGGGGATCAAC
>JAHJOS010000280.1 GCA_018820005.1 Alphaproteobacteria bacterium
CGTCAACCCGGCAATGCGACCGGCAAGATGCTCGCGATAGAGGCGTTCAGACTCAGCGGGCGGGACCTCGCGGTCTATGGCGTCGGGGTCGGCTGCTGCACCATAATACTCATCGGCAGTCTTCATGCTCACGCCGTCGATGCTGGGAAAGCCGTAGAAAAAGCCATCCTCCCGATCGCCGTGTGGCCACATAAAGACGGGCGAGTGACGCCACGCTTCGAGAGACTTTGGCTCGATCTCGAACCAATGCATAACCTGACGGGTTGGCTTGAGCACCGCTTCGAACGGGGGCCCGAGCAACTGCCCGGCCCAGGCGCCGACACTGACGGCAACTCTGTCTGCAAGGACATCACCCTGGTCAGTGCGAATATGAACCCCGGCCCCATCCGCCTCGATGGACTGCACGGTGCAGCCCAATTGAAGCGTGGCGCCGTGGCGTTGCGCCAGTTCAAGATTTGCCGCGACGCAGGCCTCTACCCGCAGATAGCCGCCGCCAGGCTCAAAATAGCCAATTTCATCGTCGTCGGGCTGGAAATTGGGAAACCGGCGGCGGATATCGGCGCTCGAAAGCACCTCGTGGTCGATCCCGAAGCGCCGAGCCGCCGCAATGGATCGATCGAGAAAGCCCGTTCGGCCTGGCCGCTGCGCCGTGTCATCCGGTTTGCTGATAATCAGGCTGCCGGTCTGCCGCAACAGGTCGGCGCCGGTCTCAGCTTCGATCTCGCGCCATATCTCATGCGAGCGCAACGCCAGCGGCACCAGAGCTTCGCCCTCGCCAATGGCACACCGCGTAATACGGGTCTCGCCATGCGTTGATCCGTGGGCATGTGGCGGCGCAAACCGATCAATCCCGACGACTTTGGCGCCCGACTTGGCCAATTGGTAAAGGCTGGCGCTGCCCATCGCCCCCAAGCCGACAATAGCGATATCGAAGTGGGACATGGTTCAGGCCGGCTGAACCAGATTGGCCATCAGCCGGAAAGCGCCCGGCACCAGCAGGTCGAGCTGATGGTGCAAGACCAGACTTGTATGGGTATGACGTCCCCTGCCAATCCGGGCCGAGATGAGCGCGCCAGTCAACTTGGCTTCACCGGCATCACTCATGGCCAGGAGCGGCTCATAGGCCGCGTCCCATTGCGATGCAAAATAGAGGCCGCGCTCCTTGTCCCAGCCTGCCCAGTCATCGGGACCAATGGCATTGGGTTGGGTCAGCAAGACGGATTCGGGCATCAGAACTTCGACCGGCGCTGCCGGGTCGGTAACGCGCCACCGCAGCGAGGGCGATCCGATGTGGACGGACAGGGGCGGCGTATTCGTGGGGTCCCAGCCATCTGTCGGGCGATGATAGAGCGTCACAAGATGCCCACCTGCCGCGACCCATTCGTGCAATTTGCTGGTGATCGCGCGCAGGGCCGGCCGCTGCCCAAAGGCAAAAGTACCGATGACTATGCTGGTAAACCCCGACAGATCACCCAATAGCGCTGCGTCATCCAGCACGGTCACGTCCAGTCCCATGGCCGCAAGCCAATAGCCAACCCGGTCACTGCCGCCACCGACGTAGCCGACCCGCGTGTCTGCCGGCAGCGCCACATCAAGCGCCAGAACGTTCAGCGCCTGTGGCGCACGATAATGGGTCCGCCCAATATGGGGATATGCGATGACATGGTCTGCAAAACCTGCCTGGCCATCAATCCGCAATGGCAGACGATAAAGGCCGCTGGGCAGGTTCGCTGGCGGCGTGACGTCAAAGCCATCGGCAGTTCGCCTGGCTTGCCACCCCTTGGGGGCGTCCAGGGCCATGGGTACGTCAGTCAGCACAGGTCGAACGGCAACCGCCATATCCGCCCGGTTCCTCGGCGCGAGCCCGTTCAGAATGATCGTCGCGGGTTCGAGCACCACGCTGTGGGCCGGCGCAATGGTCAGGGGTTCCTCAAGATCAACTATCGTGCTGGCCAGACGCCCACCCACGGTCGCGCTGATGGCAACGCGCAACGCACCATTCCCACCCAGGCTGGCGAAATCAGGTGCAAACTGCTGCGACAGCGCGGTGTCCTTGGCGATGACGAGCGGAAAAATGACATCGGGACCAGCGGTGGTGCCTGCGCCCAGCGTAATGTCGGCGTCGACCAGTGGCGTCACCGTAATCTGGGGATTGTCCGTATTGATCTGCACATGGAGCGCGGAAGATGCGCCAGCCGGCAGACGGTTTGGTTGTGCCCAGGCAATCGGATCAATGCCGTCGGCCAGCAGCAACGCCGCATCAATCTCGACCAGTTTGCGCGCCAGTCGGTGACCGTGCTCGCGCATGCTGTCGGCGCCCAGCAATGCCTCGGCACTTTCGATGGCGTCAGCCGCCGCCACGAGGGCAGCAATGATCGCCGCACGATCTGGAAAGCTCGAAATGGCAACATCAATTTGGTGCTGCGCCATCCGCAGCGCCTCTGCCGGTTCGTTCGCCAGATGGTCTGCCAGTCCGCCCAATGTGGCTGGCAGCTTGTCCCGGATATCGGCTTCCTGCCCCCCCGGACCTTGCCGCAGATGCAGCGGCCAGCGTGTTGCCCCCCGAGCAATCCACCTGCCCATGCCTTGCGTCGCGTGATAGGCGCGGGACCACTCACCAATGGCGCTGTAACTTGCTCCGGTTGGCACATCCGAGCCGGGCGCAATCACCTCCACGCTGGCTTTGGGCGGTGGCACCTCGTCGTCATAAGTGTCGCCGCCGCCAGACCATGCCGGCAG
>JAHJOS010000281.1 GCA_018820005.1 Alphaproteobacteria bacterium
AGCCGGCCGAGCAGACGCCGGCCTCGATCCTTTATCTGATGGAGCTGATCGAGGACATTCTGCCGCCCGGCGTGCTCAATATCGTCAATGGCTTTGGTCTTGAGGCCGGCAAGCCGCTGGCCAGCTCGCCCCGCATCGCCAAGATCGCATTCACCGGCGAGACGACGACGGGCCGGCTGATCATGCAATATGCCAGTCAGAACCTGATCCCGGTAACGCTGGAGCTGGGCGGCAAATCGCCGAACATCTTCTTTGCTGACGTGCTGGCTGAAGATGACGACTTCTTCGACAAGGCGCTGGAAGGCTTTGCAATGTTCGCGCTCAACCAGGGCGAGGTGTGTACCTGCCCCAGCCGCGCACTGATCCAGGAAAGCGTCTATGACCGCTTCATGGAACGGGCCATCAAGCGGGTGGAAGCGATCAAGCAGGGTTCGCCCCTGGAAATGTCAACGATGATCGGGGCGCAGGCCTCCAGCGAACAGCTGGAAAAGATCCTGTCCTATTTCGACATCGGCCGGCAGGAAGGCGCCAAGGTGCTGACCGGCGGCGAGCGCAACAACCTCGAAGGCGAGCTGGCCGGCGGCTACTACGTCAAGCCGACGGTGTTCACGGGCCACAACAAGATGCGCATCTTCCAGGAGGAAATCTTCGGGCCGGTGGTATCGGTGACCACGTTCAAGACCGATGCCGAGGCGCTCGAGATCGCCAATGACACGCTCTATGGTCTGGGCGCGGGCGTGTGGACGCGCGACGCCAACCGGGCCTATCGCTTCGGCCGGGGCATCCAGGCCGGGCGCGTGTGGACCAATTGCTACCATGCCTATCCCGCCCATGCTGCGTTTGGCGGCTACAAGCAGAGTGGCATCGGCCGCGAGAACCACCGCATGATGCTGGACCACTACCAGCAGACCAAGAACATGCTGGTGAGCTACTCCACCAAGAAGCTGGGCTTCTTCTGAGGCATCGGCTGGAGCTCTGCTCCGACGATCCTCTGGCGCGGTTCCCTGCGCTTCCGGTGTTCACGTAGCCTAAGCTGCGCTACGCACCAGTTCTTGGGAATCGCGCCACCGGGTTCGCCGCAGCGACCTCCAATCGGATCACTTGCCCCCGCCATGATGCGGGGACTTCAGTTCATTCCGGTGGGCAGCCTGACCTTTAACCCGTCTCTCCTCCTCACGGCGGGCGGCTCACCGGAATGGCGCTTTGGGAGACAAGCAATGGACGAAACTGTACCGCGCGTGGTGGCGACGGAGGCGGCGCTGGTGCTGATCGCCGAGATCGAGGCCCGGCATGGCAAGGTGATGTTTCACCAGTCGGGCGGATGCTGCGATGGCTCTTCGCCAATGTGCTATCCGGTTGGCGATTTCATCGTGGGTGATCGCGACATCAAGATGGGTGAGATCGGCGGCGCGCCCTTCTACATGTCGCCCAGTCAGTTCGAATACTGGCAACACACTCAGCTCGTCATCGACGCCATTTCGGGCCGGGGCGGCATGTTCAGTCTCGACAACGGCACCGAGCGCCGCTTTCTCACGCGATCCCGGGTCTTCTCTGACGACGAACACGCGCGACGCGCGCCTCTGGAGGCGTAGCTCCCAGATCAGCGCGCGTCGATCTTCCTCAAAGGCCTGGCTGGTCAGCCGGACGGCGCTGGCCCACAATGCAACTAGGGAGTCGGTGCAGACTGTTTCTGCCACCGCGGGCGACCGAGGGTAAATTGCCATGAATCAGATCGATCTCGTCGGACAGGTGGCTGTCGTCACCGGTGGTGCGCAGGGCCTCGGTTTTGCCATCGCTCAACGCCTGATCGCCAGCGGGGCCCAGGTCAGCCTCTGGGACACCAACGCCGCTGTGCTGGCGCAGGCTACGGCGGCGCTAGGCGCTGCGGCCTCCAGCGTGGTGGTCGATATCACCGATTATCCCGGCCTGGTCGGGGCGCAAATGGCCGTCGAGCGCGATATCGGGCCGATTGCCATTCTGGTCAATTCAGCCGGCATTGCCGGCGTCAACGCCAGTCTTGAGGATTATGATCCCGAGCAATGGCGCCGCGTCATCGAGGTCAATCTCAACGGCACCTTCTACGTCAACAAAGCCGTCGTCACGGGCATGAAGGCTCGCAACTACGGCCGTATTGTCAATATTGCCTCGATTGCCGGCAAGGAAGGCAACCCCAATCTGTCCGCCTACTCGGCCGCCAAAGCCGGGGTCATAGGCCTCACCAAATCCCTGGGCAAGGAATTGGCGCGCTTTGATATCGCGGTCAATGCCATCACCCCCGCGACCGCCAAGACCCGCATTCTTGAGACGCTGACGCCAGAATTTATCGACTACATGCTGGTGCGTATCCCGCGCGGCCGTTTCCTCGAAGTCGACGAGGCCGCAGCTATGGTTGCTTGGCTGGTAAGCAAGGACAACAGCTTTACCACGGCCAGCGTCTTTGATCTGTCGGGTGGTCGCGCTACCTATTGATCTGTCGTTATCCATATCAATAAAACGCCCTCCATTTACTAACAAATGCTTCAGGCTTGTGGCGCAATGTCCGTCTTGGCGTGGTGCACGATTGCGTACCATTGCCAGCGACATTCGCTTCCTCAAAGGCACGCCATGGCCACCCAAAGTGCATTGTTGCTCAAACTGCAGACGGACGTGCTCGAAGCTGTCGCGCGCGGTCAGGCTCTTGCCGATATCGCTGATCTGCTGTGCCGTCGCACTGAGGTCATTGCGCCCGGCGCCATCTGCTCGATGCTGACGGTGGACCCGTCGGGACATTTGCACCCGCTCGCTGGGCCTAGCCTGCCGCTTGTCTATTCCCAGGCCATCGATGGCGTGCCCATCGGTCCCAATGCCGGCTCCTGCGGCACGGCCGCCTGGCGCAAGTCGCCTGTCATGGTCACCGATATCGAGCACGATACGCTCTGGACGGACTACCGGGCTCTCGCCTTGCCGCTTGGCCTGCGCGCCTGCTGGTCGAGCCCCATATTCGATAGCGGCGGCGCGGTCATGGCCACCTTCGCCTTTTACTTCCGCACGTGTCGCGGGCCCGATGCAATGGAGCGCAGGATCGTTGAGACCTGCGTGCATTTGTGTGCCCTGGCGCTGGAAAATGAAAAGACCCGCCAGCGCAACCATCGCCTCGCCTATTTTGATGGCCTGACGGGGCTTCCCAATCGGGGCCGCTTTGACCAAATGCTGGCCGACCGGATCGCGGCTGCCCAGCCCTTTGGCTTGCTTCTGATAGACATCGATCACCTCAAGGTGGTCAATGACACCGTCGGTCATGCCCTTGGCGATCTGTTGATCAGCACTGTTGCAGAGCGTATCGGCCGCGCCACGTCCGGAACACTTGCGTGTCGCCTGGGCGGGGACGAATTTGCTGTTCTTATCGACGGTTGCGCTACCGCAGAGGCGCTGGCCGAAACTGCCAGTACGATTGTCTTGGCAGCCCGCGGCCTGATTGAGTCCGATGGTCATTCCATCGATCCCCATATCACCATCGGCGGCGCCCTGTTCGGCACCGACGGTAGCGATGGTGCCGAACTGCGCCAGAACGCCGATTTCGCGCTTTACCACGCCAAGGAAGTCCACCGTGGAGGCTTCGTGCATTTTACGCCTGGCCTGCGCACCACCATGCTCGAACGCGCCAGCATGGTGCGCAGCGTCGATC
>JAHJOS010000034.1 GCA_018820005.1 Alphaproteobacteria bacterium
CAGAGGTCCGAGCCGGCCGCGCCCTTGACTGCGGCCCGCATACACTGGGGATAGGCATGCACGGTCAGCATGGTCGCACCGGTCTCGGCGATGGCGGCGACGCCTTTTTCGACGGTGTTATCGATGTCGAGCAGCTTGAGATCGAAGAACACCCTCTTGCCCGCCTTGAGCAGGTCCTTGCCCAGCGCGAAGCCATCAGCGCCATAAAAGCACTGGTAGCCTATCTTGTAGAAATCGACGCTATCGCCCAGCATTGCGATGATTTCTTCGGCGCGCGCGCGTGACGAAACGTCCAGCCCCACGATGAGTTGGCCAGCCATGGTCTTTCCTCCGATGTCGATTGATCGGCCCGGACTAGACCAATTTGGCGCTTGCCGCAACGGTGTCGCGGATTTCTCGCTATCGATCTAGCCAAACCAGCCGGGCGCGTAATCCTCCATCGCCACCCATTCCCCACCCAGCCGGGGCGGGCTGAGATCGAAGGCAAAACAGTTGCCCCCGCCCCGATTGCCGTGCCGGCTCTGATCCTCGCGCCGGTCAATGCTGCGCCCACTGACATGGCATTTGAGCAGCGTGCCCACCGCGCCATGGCCGCAAAACACCGCCGGCGTACCTTTGGGGACGCTGCCCAGAGCGGTCTGGACGGTGGCCACGATGCGGCGCTGCGCATCGATCGCCCGCTCCCAGCCATCGGCGCTTTGGTCAGGATGGGCAAAGAAGCGGTCGGCGGTCGCCTCGAACAATGACGGCGGCAGGAAGCCCGTGGCGCTGCGGTCGTTTTCGCCCATCAGATGGTCGGTGAGCACCAGCGCGCCAGTGGCTTCGGCAAGAATATCGGCCAGCTCCATGGCCTTGGATTCCCGGCTCGAAAAGATCATGGCGCCCTTGGGGACGATGCCCGAGGCCGCGAAGGACTGTGCCCGCTGGCGCCCTAGCTCGGAAAGCCCCCACAGCGGAACGGGCACATTGGCGTCGATGCGGACCTGGGGATGCGTCACATAGAGCGCCAACATCATTCAGCCTCGTGAAAACTGGGTCAGCTCCCCAACCATCTGCTCGACCTTGCGGGTGATGGCAGGTTCCACCAGATCGCCAGTGCTGTCAAAGGCCTGATCGGCGGGGCCAATGCCCAAAAGTGTCGGCACCACCAGCGCCCCCATCTTGGTCAGGGATTCGCGCAGATGGCTCAGGCCCCAGATGGTGCCATATTTGCCCGAACTGACCCCGCCAATACCGAAGATGGCATGACGAAAGGGGCTCGGCCGCTGCCGGCTGACCCAGGTCACGGCATTGACCAGCAGGGGCGTCAGCCCGCCATTATATTCCGGGCTGGCGATGAAGACGATGTCGTGGCTGCGCCATAGTTCGGCGAGCCGCACGGCCGCTTCGGGCACCCCATCAGGCTCGAGATCTTCGTTGAAGATCGGCATGGGGAAATCAGCCAGGTCGATGGCGTTCACGCTCATACCTGCCTCGGCCAGCTTTACGCCCATATGCTTTTGCAACATCGTATTGACGGAGCCCTTGCGGATGGACCCGGAAAGCGTCAGTGCCGTTTTCATGCGTACCTCGATAGAGTGTGATGTCGAATCTGGCCTGCCCCGACCGTCCTAGCAACAGTGCTGACCGAACAGGGACAGCGCCAGCAATACTCAAGACTCATTTCGATATCGAAGGAAGCCGCCATGTCCACAATGATTTTCGTCAACTTTCCCGTGCGCGATCTGGCCGCGTCGATGGCCTATTACAAGGCCCTGGGTTTTGATCATAACCCCCAGTTCACTGATGATACGGCGGCCTGCATCGTGATCAGCGATACAATTTTCGTGATGGTGCTGACCCACGACAAGTTCAAGCAGTTTTCCAGCGCGCCCATTCCTGACCCCAAGCAGCAGACCCAGGCGCTCTATGCGCTGTCGCGCGACAGCCGCGCTGATGTCGACACCATTGCGGAGGCTGGGCTCAAGGCCGGTGGGCGTGAAACCCGTGATGCGCAGGACTACGGCTTCATGTACTCGCGTGCCATCGCTGATATCGACGGCCATGTCTGGGAATATGTCTGGATGGATATGAGCCAGATGCCGCCGGCCTGAGTGGCAACGTAAGGCTCTGAGTACGCGCCAGCTGCGTGCCATTCGCGCGTAGCTCTCATGGCCTTAAGGCGGGAAATCGCTCCAAAGGAGCGATTTCGTTTCCGCCTTGAGCCTCAAACATCTTTTTGAGCTTGTCGAAGAAGCCGCCCGAGGTGGGGTTGG
>JAHJOS010000282.1 GCA_018820005.1 Alphaproteobacteria bacterium
CAAGTCGGGGATTGATTGCGGAAGCTAATCGAATGATCAGCGAGCAGCAGGCCAAAAACCATGTTGAGGACATCAGGCTGCAGACGATTGCCGTCTTGGCCATGAATACCATGATCGGGGATGCGACGGCAGAACGACTGGCAAACGAGGCGCTGACCAGCGTCAGCGGCGTGATCAATCGTGCCATCGGGATCGACCTGCTGATCTGATTGGGTGTCCTACGCCCCCAGTTGAAACCGCTCAAACCGGTGCAGCGCTTCGTCGACTGCAGCCCGCCCTTCGGCGCCAATGTCGGTCAGCCAGGTCTCTTGCTGGATCAGCAGTTTTTTGCCGGCACGATCGGTCTTGAGATCGAGCGCTGCCACGATGGTATCGCCCATCAGGACCGGCAGGGCGAAATAGCCGAGCTTGCGCTTGGCTGCGGGGACATAGGCCTCAAAAATATGGTCGTAGCCAAACATCAGCTTGAGGCGCTTGCGCTGGATGATCAGGGGATCAAAGGGCGAGAGGATATGAACCAGATGGGGCGGCTCGCCGGCGGGGGAATCGAGCGTTTCCGGGGTAGCCCAGTGCGGCACCGCCTCAGCGCCCTCCACCAGCACCGGCACGAGCAGCTTGCGCTTGACGCGGCTCTCGATCAGCGCCCGGACTGCCGCCTTGCGCGGCGCGTTGAGGTGGCAGATGGAATCAAGGCTGACCAGACCCTGGCTGCGCAAAGCGCGATCGAGCAGATAGGCGACCTGCTGGCGCTCGGTCGCCGGCGGCGGCAGGCTCTCGAAATGCCGCGCCATCAGATCATAGGTCTTGAGCATGCCCTGGCGGGCGCTAACCGTCACCAGCCCCTGATAGAACAGCGCCTCAAGCACGCGTTTGCTCGGTTTGCGGCTGGCCCATGGGTGGTTCTTGTCAACCAGCGGCTCATCGCTGATGTCGCGCATCGAGAGCGGCCCATCGCGGCGCAGGCGCTGCAGCATGGCTTTGGTCTCGGCTGGCGTGACCGAACCAAACCAGCGGCTGAGGCCGTTGCGCTGGGCTTTCATGGCGGGGACGAAAAAGCCGAGATCGGCCGTGGGCACATAGCTCAGCGCATGGGTCCAGTATTCGAACACCGATTTGTCGGCGGACTGGACATGGGCCAAATCGGCGCGGGCATAATCGGGAATGCGCGAAAACAGAATATGGTGGTGACACCGCTCGATGACATTGATGGTGTCAATCTGCACATAGCCCAGATGGGCTATGGCCGCCCGGGTCGCCTCGGGCCCACTGCCAAAGGGGGCCGGGCTATCGAGGCGCTGGGCCGCAATCCAGAGATGGCGGGCGCGGGCGGACGTGACGGGGATTGGGGGCTTGGCCAAGGAGAATCGGCTCCGGCAGGGCAAAGCTGCACACTGCCAGAGCCCGACGCCCGCGCAAAGCTAGAGGCTGGTCAGGGAGAAACGACCTTCGGAGATGATCTCGGCCAGTGGCTTGCGGGGGCTGGGAGTCTCGCGCGACTGGAGGGCCTCGGGCAGCGACGTCGCATCACCCTGGCGGCCGAGTGCGACAGCGATCTCGATGCGCCACTCGGGCGGCAGGCCCAGTTCGACGGCAGCGCGGGCGTGGTCGAGGCCACTCATGCCATGGGCGTGCCAGCCCAGCTTGGTGGCCTGCAGGGCCAATAGGCTCCAGGCGGCGCCGGCATCAAAGGCATGGGTGGTGCTGGGCGATTCGGTGCCGTCAGATCCGGTGCGGGTGGTGCGCGAGGCAATGAACACCAGGGCGGCGGCATGCTTGGCCCAGCCCTGATTGAACGGCGCCAGCAGGTCGACGAATTTGGCAAAATTCTCGGAATCGCGGCTGGCATAGATAAAGTGCCAGGGCTGGGCATTGAAGGCAGAGGGCGCCCAGCGCGCTGCTTCCAGAATGGTCAGCAGGTCGGCCTGGGGGATTGATTCATCGGCAAAGGCGCGGGGCGACCAGCGTGCCAGCATGTCGGGATCGATCTTGTGTTCAGTGCTGCGCGGCAGGATGGCATTCATGGCAAATCCGATATTGGCTTGATATTTCAAAGCGTCAGGTAGGGATTGCCGAGCGGTCCCACAATCGGGCTGGTGTGACCGCATTGTTCACCAAACCGCACCCAAACGGGGAGGCGGAGCGCGTTGCGATCACGGAAAGCCCAATCAGGCACGCGACCAGCCAGCCGAGCAAATGGCCATCGTCACGTTCGCACTATGTGGGTGAGGAAATGGTGGAGCCTAGCGGGATCGAACCGCTGACCTCTTGCATGCCATGCAAGCGCTCTCCCAGCTGAGCTAAGGCCCCATTCCATGGGTCTAAGGAGGGCAGTTGCCGTCCGAAGCGAGGCGGAACCTATTGGATGATCCCGGCCCGTGCAAGTGCCTAAATGACACTTTTTTATTCAGCCGGCAGTTTGTCACAGCCGGCTGAATAGTCGCGCAAAATCAAGGCTCTTCGTCGCCTGTGACGTCAAAACCCAATTCGTCGTCTTCGTCTTCGTCCTCTTCGAGGAACACGTCGGCGTCGTCATCGCCCAGATCTTCCTCGACCTCGACGTCCACGTCGTCGGTCTCTGGAATATCCTCGTCGCCACTTTCCTCAGCGTCCGCTTCCTCAAGGGAAACGATCACGGGTGCGGTGACGTCCTCGACTTCATCTTCGGCTTCATCGTCATCGACGGGCGCCTTGCGGGCCGAGGCGGCAGCTGCCACGGCCTTGGCGGTCATCGCCTGCTCGAAATAGGACCGCGGATAGCTCTTGCCGGTATAGGGCGAGACAATTGGGTCCAGGTTGAGATCGTAGAACTTTTTACCCGTTTCTGGGTCGGTACGCTTGGTGCCGCGTTCGGAACTGGCCATCGATGTTCCTTGTCGTAAGGTTTTGAGGGCATTTCCGCCCATGTTCGGTCAGTCCGGTTATGGGCAAACCATGGCCCTGTCAAACCGAAAATGTGGAGAGTGCCCCTGCCTGGCAAAGCGGTGATGGCAATCGGGCAGCTGTGCATGCTAAGCCCGAACCGCCCATGACAGACCAAAGCCACAGCCCCGCGCCGTTGACCGCCCATGGTGCGGACCCCCTGGGGGGGCGCCTGATTGCCCCCGGCGACAGCCAGCTGGCGCAGCGCGCATTGCTGCTGACCGCACTGACTGTGGGCACCAGCACGCTGACCGGCATGCCGCAGACACCGACCCTGCTGGCCCTGGCGAGGACCCTGCGCACACTGGGTGTGGTGATCTATACCAATGGCGATCACTGGCAGGTGCAGGGACTGGGCCACGGCGGCCTGCTGGCCCCGACAGCGCCACTCGCGCTGGGCGCAACCGGCGATGCGGCCGGGCTTCTGCTGGGGGTGCTGGCGGCCCACGATATGGATTTTGTGCTGGAGGCCGACACTGCCCTGCCGCAGGCCACGCTGGATGCCCTATCGATGATCGGCGCCCATCTGGTGGATGGCGAGGCGAGCGGGACCAACCCGATCTGGCGCGGCCCCATGCTGGCTTTGCCGATCAAAACAGGGCTGAACGGCGCGGACGAGATAACAAAATCGGCGCTGCTGCTGGCTGGCATTCAATTGCCGGGCATCAGCGAAGTGCGCGAAGCGGTCGCAACATCGAACCATAGCGAAGCGCTGCTGGCGGCCCTCGGCGCCGAAAGTGTGGTCGAGACCGACATGGATGGCCAGACGACCATCAGCGTGAAGGGCGGCCGGGCGCTGCAGCCAATCACCATGGCCATGCCAGCCGATCCGGCGCTGGCCGGCTATGGCGTGGTGGCGGCGCTGATCGTGCCGGGGTCCGATGTGGTGATCGAGGGCGTGCTGGCCAATCCGCTGCGCACCGGGCTGATCGATGCGCTGCTGCAGATGGGCGGCGACATCAGCTTCATCAATCAGCGCCAGGAGCGGGGCGAGCACGTCGCGGACCTGCGGGTGCGTTCGAGCTGGCTGCGCGGGCTGACGCTGGACGCGGCCCAGGCTGCCATGTCGCCGCAAGAGATTGCGCCACTGGCTATCGCAGCAGCCTATGGGGAAGGCGAGACGGTGCTTTTCGGGCTCGCCGATGACGGGCTTGCCGCCGCACTGGCCGCCGGGCTTACCGCCAATCGGGTCAAGGCCCATGCCACGGGCGGGCGCCTGGTCATCACCGGCGAGCGCAAGGTGCCGGGCGGCGGCATGGTGAGCAGCGGCGGCGATGGCCGGATCGCCATGGCGTTTGCCCTGCTCGGCCTCGCCAGCAAACACAAGGTCACCATTGATGATGGCCGCGCCATCGACACAATTTTCCCGGGCTATGTCGCTGCGCTGAGCGCGCTGGGCGGACATTTTCCGGCAAGCAAGGGACGCTGAAGATGATCATCGCCGTTGATGGCCCGGCCGCATCAGGCAAGGGGACGCTGGCAACGGGCCTGTCGCGCCATTATGGGCTGCCGCATCTGGACACCGGGCTGCTGTATCGGGCCGTCGGCTGGGCCGTGCGGGACATCGCTGAGGGGCCGGCATTTACGACAGAGGCCATTGCAGCGGCGCGTCGCCTTGATGCGGCCCATCTGAGCGACACTGCCGCGCTCACCAGCGCCGAGGCAGGCGTGCTGGCGTCCAAGGTGGCGGTGATCGAAGACGTGCGCCAGGCGCTGTTTGCCTTCCAGCGTAATTTTGCCGGCCAGCCTGGCGGCGCCGTGCTCGATGGGCGCGACATCGGCACGGTGATTGCGCCTGATGCCGACGTGAAACTCTTCATCCAGACTGACAGCAAGGCGCGCATGGAGCGCCGCCCCCGCCAGCTCGAAGCGCGTGGCCAGGTGGTTGACCGCTACAGTCTCTATCACCAGATAGAAGAACGTGACGCTCGGGACATGGCCAATCCGCATGGCGGCTTTTACAAAGCGGCGGACGCGCACTTGCTCGATACGACACTTCTCGATATAGAGGCCGCACTCCGCGCAGCCATCGCGATTGTCGATGGGACCATGGCGCGCAAGGCAGGGCAGACGCCCTAATCCAACCTTGCGCTGACCGGCCCCGATAATCAGCCTTCAGCGTAGCAAGGCGGACTTATACAAATTCCATCGCCGTTTTCGAACGGAGCCCGTGTACCGGCTGCTGAACCAATCAGCGGGCGGGTACCGTTTCTGGCGATGACAACCCCCAACCACCGGTGCAACTGGAGAAGACATTTGGCACAGCAAACTGTGACGAAAGAAGACTTTGAATCGCTGCTGATGGACTCGTTCGTTGATAACGAGCCGCTAGAAGGCGCCGTCGTCAAGGGTACGGTCGTAGCGATCGAAAAAGACCTGGCGATCATCGACGTCGGTCTCAAGACCGAAGGTCGTATTGCGCTCAAGGAATTCGGCCAGGCTGGCCGTGACGGCACCATCAAGGTGGGTTCGGTTGTCGAGGTCTATGTGGACCGCGTCGAGAACGCCGCTGGCGAAGCCGTGCTGAGCCGCGAGAAGGCCCGTCGTGAAGAGAGCTGGGTCAAGCTCGAAGTCATGTACAACAACAATGAGCGCGTTGAAGGCACCATCTTCAACCAGGTCAAGGGTGGCTTCACCGTCGACCTCGAAGGCGCCGTTGCGTTCCTTCCCCGTTCGCAGGTCGATATTCGCCCGATCCGCGATATTGCACCGCTGATGAACGTGCCGCAGCCGTTCCAGATCCTCAAGATGGACAAGCGTCGCGGCAATATCGTCGTGTCGCGTCGCGCCATTCTCGAAGAGTCGCGCGCCGAACAGCGTTCGGAAATCGTGCAGCAGCTCGAAGAGGGCCAGGTTGTCGACGGCGTGGTCAAGAACATCACCGATTACGGTGCGTTCGTTGACCTGGGCGGTATCGATGGTCTCCTGCATGTCACCGACATCGCATGGCGTCGCGTCAACCACCCGTCCGAAGTGCTCACGATCGGCGAGACCATCAAGGTCCAGATCGTTCGCATCAACCACGAGTCTCACCGTATCTCGCTCGGCATGAAGCAGCTTCAGGCCGATCCGTGGGAAGGCATTGAGGCCAAATACCCGATCGAGGCCAAGTTCACCGGCCGCGTCACCAACATCACCGACTACGGTGCTTTTGTTGAGCTGGAGCCAGGCATTGAAGGCCTGATCCACGTGTCCGAGATGAGCTGGACCAAGAAGAACGTCCACCCCGGCAAGATCGTTTCGACCTCCC
>JAHJOS010000283.1 GCA_018820005.1 Alphaproteobacteria bacterium
AGCGGGTGACGGCGCCTACATGCCCTATAGCCAGCAGGTCGATGGCGTGATGCTGGGCAGCAGCGCCTCGCGCCGCAAGCTCGCCGCCGAAGCCGGTCGCCGCCCCCGTTTCCTCAACCGCCGCACGCCCGGCCAGGTTGACGCCTGAGTTCTACCGCCTCCAAAGCACGTTGAAAGGGTCGACCGGTGGTGCGGCCGGCCCTTTTGGCGTTTGAGGGGCCTACCAGACCCAGTCGGCCAGCAGCGCCAGGGCCAGGGCCATGCCGACATAATTGTTGGCATAAAAGCGGATGCGGGGATTGTCCGGAGCCGCAGCGTCGAGGGTGTAGACCTGCCAGGCCAGCAGGCCCGCGGCAACCAGTGACAGCGCGGCAAACATGATGCCGGCGCCAACCAGCGTCGCCGCCGCCAGCCACAGCACATAGGCCCCCGCATAAAAGCCGGCAACGATCAGCCGGGTGCGGCTGCCGAACAGCAGAGCCGTGGATTTTACCCCGATCAAGGCATCGTCCTCGACATCCTGCAGCGCATAGATGGTGTCATAGCCGACCACCCAGAGAATGGTACCGAAGTACAAGAGCAGCGTGGGCACGACCAGGCCCGCGGTCTGGCTGCTCCAGCCGACCAGAGCACCATAAGAGAAGGCTAGGCCGAGGAACGCCTGGGGCCACCAGGTGATGCGCTTCATAAAGGGATAGATCGCCACCAGGACCAGCGAGGCAACGCCGGCAATGACGGTGAAGCGGTTGAACTGGAACAGAATCACCGAGGCCAGCAGGCCCTGGGAGACGAGGAACGCCAGCGCGTCGCGCGCCGTCACCTGGCCCGACGGAATCGGGCGCAAGCGCGTCCGCGCCACCTTCATGTCAATGTCACGATCGACGATATCGTTGAAGGTGCAGCCCGCGCCGCGCATCAGGGCGGCCCCGACCAGCATTAGCACGGCCGCCCACCAATCAAAGCCCCGGGCCGGCTCGGCGACGGCGGCAAGGCCCAGGCCCCAGATGCAGGGCCAGAACAACAGCCAGATGCCGATGGGCCGGTCCCAGCGCGCCAGCCGCGCGTAGGGCTTGAGCCAGGCGGGCGCGTAGCGGTCAACCCAGTTGCCAGCCTGTGCATCGGCAACGGGGGTGGGTTGGTGTATGTCTGACATGGGCAAGGCCTTTCCACATGCTCCGCATTCCCGTCGCCCGTTGTGGGAGAGGGTGGGTTTTCTGCGTTAAGCAGAAAATCCGGGTGAGGGGTTCTCTCCACGCATACAGCGTTTATGGTGGCGCCCGAAACCCCTCATCCGCCCCTTCTGGGCACCTTCTCCCACAAGGGGAGAAGGGGAAGGCCCCTGGATCATGCCTCGCAGCCTCGCCGCCCTGCCCCGTCTTTATGTCGAACCCGATCTTGCCACCGGCATCCCACTCACCCTGGGCAAGGAGCAGTCGCTCTATCTGGCCGCGGTGCTGCGCAAATCGGTGGGCGAAGAGGTGGTCCTGTTCAACGGACGCGACGGCGCCTGGCGGGCCCGGATGACCAGTGATTCCAAGCGCTCAGTGTCGCTCGAGCTGGTCGATCAGATTGCCGTCCAGCCCGCGCCAAGCGATCTCTGGTACGGCTTTGCGCCGCTCAAATCCGAGCGGCTGGACTATGTCATCCAGAAGGCCGTCGAGATGGGCGTGGGCACTATCCAGCCGGTGCTGACGCAGTTTACTCAGGTCAGCCGGCTCAAACATGAGCGGCTCGTGGCCAATGCCATCGAGGCGGCCGAGCAATGCGAAGTGCTTAATGTGCCCGTGGTGGCGCCTGAGATCACGCTATCGGCGCTGCTCGAGAGCTGGCCAACGGACCGCCGCCTGATTCTCGCCGACGAAGGCGCGGCCTCAGCCTCGCCGGTCGAACGACTCACCCAGCTGGCCGGCGAGAAGCTCGGCATCTTGATCGGGCCCGAGGGCGGCTTTTCCGATGTCGAGCGGACGAGGCTCCTGGGCCTGCCTTATGTAGTGCCCATCAGCCTGGGTCCGCGCATCCTTCGGGCCGATACGGCGGCAGTGGCCGCTTTGACTGTGATACAGGCGACCATCGGCGATTGGCGATAAAAGGCGATTGCTTTCGGCTTGGGCGACGCTATGTTCGCCCGCACGATTGACCCTCTTAAGACTGAGGACTGACCATGGCCGGCGCAGACAGCTATAGCCCTCTCATCGACTCGCGCGCCGACCTGATCGAGGCGCTGTCGCGCGGTTGCAAGCCGCAGGCCGACTGGCGCATTGGCACCGAACACGAAAAGCACGTGTTCCACACAAATCCGCTGCGCCCGGTGACCTATGAGGGCCCGAACGGGATTCATGCGCTGCTTGATGGCGTCCAGGCTGCGACCGGCTGGGAACCCTTCTACGACGGCGACAATCCCATCGGCCTGCGTAACAAGGAATCAGCGGGCGGCATTTCGCTGGAGCCGGGTGGGCAGTTCGAGCTCTCCGGCGCGCCACAGGCAGACCTGCATGCCTCAGCGGCGGAGCTGGCCGAGCATATGGCAGTGACCAAGGCCGTCGCCGCGCCGCTCGATATTCACTTCCTCGGCCTGGGCGTCACGCCCATCTGGTCGGTCGATGAAATCCCCGCCATGCCCAAGTCGCGCTATGGCATCATGAAGCCCTATATGGAAAAAGTCGGCACGCTGGGCACATCGATGATGTTCCGCTCGTGTACCGTGCAGGCCAATCTCGATTTCTCCAGCGAAGCCGACATGGTCAAGAAGCTGCGCGTCGCCGTGGCGTTGCAGCCGGTGGCCACGGCGCTGTTCGCCAATTCTCCTTTCGCCGATGGGGTCGATACCGGCTATCTCAGCTTCCGCAGCCATATCTGGCTCAACACCGACAATGCTCGCACCGGCATGTTGCCCTTCGCCTTCGATGAGGGTTTCGGGTTTGAGCAATATGTCGATTATGCCCTTGATGTGCCGATGTATTTCGTCATCCGCGAGGGGGCCTATGTCAATGTGGCCGGCGAGAGCTTCAAGGCGTTCCTCCGCGGAGAGCTGCCGCAGTTGCCGGGCGAGAAGCCGACGATCAAGGATTGGGAAGATCACCTCTCGACCATTTTCCCCGAAGTGCGGCTCAAGCAGTTCCTCGAAATGCGCGGCGCCGACATGGGCGACGAAAAATCGGTGACGGCGCTGTCGGCCTTCTGGACCGGCCTGCTCTATGACGAGATTGCGCTCGAAGCCGCCTATGAGATGATCAAGC
>JAHJOS010000284.1 GCA_018820005.1 Alphaproteobacteria bacterium
CGAGACCTATGAGATCATGACGCCGGCCAGCGTCGGCATCAAGGAAACCACCCTGGTGATGGGCAAGCACTCCGGCCGCGCTGCGTTCAAGGACAAGCTCAAGGAACTGGGTTACGAGCTGGGCGACAATGCCTTCCAGGAAGCCTTCGTGCGCTTCAAGGATTTGGCTGATCGCAAGAAGCATGTCTATGACGCCGATATCGTGGCGCTGGTGGACGATGAAGTCGGCTCGGTCGGCGACCGCATCCGGCTGGTCGACATGCAGGTGGTCTCCAAGACCGGCGGCGTGCACAAATGCGATATGGTCCTGAGCATCGATGGCGCGGAAACCGCCGTCAGCTATGAGGGGACCGGTTCGGTCGACGCGATCTTTAACGCCATCAAGGCCGCCGTGGGCCAGGAGCCGCACCTGGTGCTCTATGCCGTCGATGGCGTGACGGGTGGCACTGACGCGCAGGCATCAGCCCATGTGCGCCTCGAAATGAATGGCCGCATCGTTTCGGGCAATGCGGCCGAGCCCGATACGCTGGTGGCCTCGGCCCGCGCCTATCTCAATGCCTATAATCGCCTGCTGATCGAGCGCGGCGCATCGGCCCAGGGTGCCCTGGCGGGCTAGTCACCCTATTTGTCAAATGAGCAGGGTCGCCCATGCCGCTCAGCGGCAGGGCGGCCCATGGCCTGACAACCTTGGGCGGCATGACTGCCCTGCCATACTTGCCTCTTGCACCGGTGGACCGCTTGGGCCACCACTGCTGCCCGTCGCTCAGGGGAGGCATGGCATGATTTTGAAGGCCGAAGTGCGGGGCATGGCTACCGCCGGGCTGCTGGCCTTTGCTGCCGCACTTTTTCTGATCAGCGTGCCGCGCGGTCTGCCGGGCGTCGAGCTGCTGCAAAGCCTGCGCTTCCACATTGCGGCACTGGCCATACCCCTGGCCATCCTGCTGATCTGGGCTGGTGCGCGCTGGCGCGCGGCGCTGGTGCTGCTGCTGGCCGTGGCCAGCGTGGGGCAGGGACTGTTGCCGGTGATTGACGGTTATCAGCGTCGCGACGCTGTCACCGGCACTGTGCTGGCCAATATCAAGGTGCTCAGCTTCAACGTCTTGACCGGCAACTACCGTGGCCGGGCTGCCGCCGACTACATCATCAGTGAAGCACCCGACATTGCAGTGGTGATGGAAACACCGGGTATCCGGGCCTATCTCGACGATATAGCCAAGGTGTTGCCTTATCGTGTGGGCTGCGAGCGTCCGCGCACCTGTGACCTGACGGTGTTTTCGCGCACCCCGATCGATAATCCGCAAATGCTGCTGATGCCGCCCTTCATGCGCGAGCGCCTGGCCATTGCCCGCACCACGATAGACGGGGTCCCCCTGACGGTGGTGGGCGCCCATTTGTCCAAGCCCTATTTCGATGAAGCCGCCTGGGTCGAACTGCAGAACGTGCATGCCGTGCTGGGCGGCATCGAGGGGCGGGTGATCGTGTCGGGCGATTTCAACGCGGCGGCATGGTCCGACGAAGTCGCCAATTTCAGCGCGGCGTCAGATCTGGTGCCGCCGCCTTGGCACCCAGGCACCTGGCCGGTGCGCTTTGGCGCGCTGGGCGTGCCGATCGACAATATGTTCACCCGGGGCGACATCCTGATCGACACCATCGATTCGCCTGACGACAGTTTCGGCTCCAACCATCGGGCGCTGCGCGCCCAGATCAGCCTGCGGGCGGATTCATCGCCGCCGCAATAGCCAGGGGCAGCTGTTCGGCCAGCAGGTCCATGGCGGCGGGCAGGCCGGCACTGATGCGGATGCAGTGATCGAGCCCGGGCGTGCCCGGCTTGCGGATGAAGATGCCGCGTTCGGCCAGGCCGGTCAGGATGGCCTGGGCGAAGGCTGCGTCGCGCCGGCAATCGACCGCCACGAAATTGGTGGCAGAGGGCAGGGGCAGCAGGCCGTTGTCGATGGCGATCTCAGCAATGCGGGCCTTGGACGCCTCGGTCTGGGTCAGCACCCAGGTCAGATGCTCGGGCGCCTCAAGCGCTGCCAGGGCGCCTGCCTGTGCCAGGGAGCTGACGCCAAAATGGTCACGCACGCGTTCGAAGGCGCGGATGGACTGGCGTTCACCGATGATATAGCCGCAGCGCACCCCGGCCATGCCATAGGCCTTGGAAAACGTGCGCATGCGCAGAAGGTTCGGCCGGCTGGTGTCGATATCAGGCATGGTCCCGGCGGGCGCCAGTTCGCCATAAGCTTCGTCCAGCACGATCATGGTGGTGGGGGGAACGCTGTCGATGAAGCGCTCCACTTCGGCGGCCGGCCACCAGCTGCCCATCGGGTTA
>JAHJOS010000285.1 GCA_018820005.1 Alphaproteobacteria bacterium
CAGCACGACCAGATAAACCAGCGCCGCACCGGCGACGAAGAAGATCGGGGTTGCCACCAGATAGGGGATGAATGCCTTGCGCTCATGCTTGTAGAGCCCAGGGGCGACAAACATGTAAATCTGGCTGGCCACCACCGGGAAGCCCAGGAAAATGGCGCCGAACAAAGCCACGTTCAGATAGGTGAAAAACAGCTCCTGCGGCGCCGTAAAGATCAGGCTCGCGCCGGGAACCGCCCGCTTGTAGGGAATGAGCAGCCATTCATAGATGGTGCTGGCAAAGATAAAGCAGAACGCCATCAGCACCACGATGGTGACGGCCGAATAGATCAGCCGCTTGCGCAGCTCCACAAGATGCTCGAGCAGTGGTGCCTCGCTGCCGGCGAGTTCGTCCTCGACGGCCGCGTTCTTGTCTTGGATCTGCTTGGTATCAGCCATGGTTTATTGGTCCCCCGCCTTGTCGGCGCTGGCTGGTGTGGGTTTTGGCTTGGCTGGTGCACGCTTTTTGGGCGTCGGCGCCGCTGCAACATCAGCGTTGACCGCAGGCTTGGCGGCAGTTTTGCGCGCTGCCGGGGCAGTCTTGGCCGCCGCAGGCTGAACGCTGTTACTCTTGGTGCTGCTGGACTTGGCAGCGGGCGCCTTGGTTGCCACCGGCTTGGCGACGGGTTCAGCGGGAAGCGCCTCGAGGTCAGTCTTCACAACCGGCCGCGTCGGGGCAGCCTTTGCCCGAACCGGAGCCTTCTTAGCCTTTGGCTCGGTCACCAGCGTGGTCTTGGGCACAGTGGGTGCGGGCCCGGCCGGCTTGAAGCCAGCCGCCTTGGCCACGTCATCGGCGCTCTGCGGCACAGTCGATGGCGTTGTCATGCCAGCCTTGGCCTTGATGTCATCAACCACGCTTTCGACAGCGGGGTCGCTTGGTTTGAGCACACCCGTCGGCTTGGCGCCGGTGGGCGTCATCGCGTTGAATTCCTTCCGGATTTCATCGGCTGTCTGCTTGAGAGGCGCCGTCAGGGAGTCACGCAGATTGCGCACCTCACTCAGGCCCGTCGAGCGATTGATCTCGCGCTGGAACTCGCTGCCCATGCGCTTGACCTGTCCAAATATCTTGCCGATCCGGTTCATCACCACCGGCAAGTCCTTCGGGCCTATGACGATCAGCGCGACGACGCCGATCACCAGCATTTCAGTCCAGCCCAAGCCGAGCATAGTCTTATTCCCTTAAAGCGGCGGCGCGGCCGGAAACGACGTTTTTAAACGTCTTTTTTCTCAGGCTCACGGACTTCTGCGGTGGTGACAACCCGCTCAGCAGGCTTGTCATCGTCGCGCATACCCTTCTGGAAGGCTTTGATGCCGGTGGCGACTTCGCCCATGACACCGGAGATCTTCCCGCGGCCAAACAGCAGGATGACGACAACGGCGACGACGAGAATGCCCCAAATTCCTGGCGCGTGCATTTTGGACTCCCTAGATTTATTCAGAACGCGTTACACGCGAATATATAGGCCAGAAATAGGTTCAAACGCAGGGAAACACAAGAACGTGTTCCGTATTGAGCGTGACGTATACATCTTGACCGGTGACGACCGCCGGGCTGGTCGGCTGCCTTACGCCGATGGGCGCATCTATCCCATCAACCTTTACCTCGCAGATGTCGATACCGATGGCGTCACGCTTGCCAACGACGCGACCAAGTGTCCCAGGCCCTGAACTGCGTAGGCGCGCACCACCAGCCGGGCGGATCGCCACTGTGACCTTGTCGCCATCGGCAAAGCCCGGCGTGGGGACAGGTCCGAGCGGCGTATGCGCGACGCCGGCAGCGACAACCGCCGTTATTTCACTCAGCGGCGAGAAAAAGCGCGCAGCGTTCAGGTCAACGGGATTGCCGTAGATCTCGGCAGCCGTACCGATCTGGGCAATGCGACCGCGCCGAAGCAGTGCCACACGGTCGCCCAACACCATTGCTTCTTCAGGATCATGGGTGACGATAAGGCTGGTGACGTTGGTTTCGCGCAGGACGGCGAGGGTTTCCTCACGCACGGTTTCACGCAAGCGGGCATCCAGGCTGGAAAAGGGCTCATCCAGCAGCAGGACGCCAGGACGTGGCGCCACGCTGCGGGCCAGCGCCAGGCGCTGCTGTTGCCCGCCTGACAGCATGTGGGGATAGTCTGCCTCGCGATCGACCAGACCGACGCGGCGCAGCGCGGCGCGGGCCTGACCCAATGCGGCGGTGCGGCCCAGCCGGCGCAGTCCGAACAGCACATTCTGCAGGACCGTCAAATGCGGAAAGAGCGCGAAATCCTGAAACATCAACCCTATGCCGCGGCGGTCGGCAGGCGTGGTGAAACCCGGGCGCGAAACGGTCTCGCCATTGATCCGCACCGCGCCGCCATGGATCGGCTGAATGCCGGCAGCCACGCGCAGGGCCGTCGACTTGCCTGAACCAGACTCGCCCAGCAGGCAGACGATTTCGCCTGGCCGTAGCGTCAGGCTGAACTGGTTGAGGACCGCCCTGCCCCCCAGGTGCACGTCGACCGCGTCAAATTCCAGTGTGGCCGCGAAGCTGACACCGGTGGTGCCACGGGTTCCCCAGCCGGCTAGTTCTTCTGTCATTATGCGTCGTCGTCCTCGCCATCGTGATCACGATCATGATCATGATCATGATCATCGGGATCGAGTGGATCTTCGTCTTCGCGCAAGGCGCCGTCGAATGGAAGCGGTATCTGCAGGGACGGCGGCAATCGACCCGAGAGCAGGCCAGAGCCCTTGAGCTCCTCCAGCCCGGGCAGATCAGACAGGCTTTCCAGGCCAAAATGATCGAGGAAAGCGTCAGTGGTACCGTAGGTTACGGGTCGCCCCGGGGTGCGACGGCGGCCGCGCATACGGACCCAGCCGGCCTCCATGAGCAGGTCCAATGTGCCTTTGCCTGTGGCGACTCCGCGCACCTCTTCGATCTCGGCGCGCGTCGAGGGCTGATGATAGGCGATGATGGCGAGGGTCTCGAGGGCGGGACGCGAGAGTGGCCGTGTCTCCTGCTCCTCTCGCCGCAGCAGAAAACCCAAATCCTGTGCGGTGCGGAAGGCCCATTTATCGCCACGGCGAACCAGATTGATGCCGCGGTCGGCGTAGCGGGTCTGCAGCGTCAGCAGAAGTGCCTGCACATCGGCGCCCGCACCAAGATAGGGCTTGAAGCTGACAGGATCGAGCGGCTCGCTGGCGGCAAACAGCAGCGCCTCCAGCACGCGCAAATGCCGCTCGCCGATCTCCTGATGATCACCATCACCTGGGTTCATGGCGCCTCGTCCTTATGGCGACGGACAAAAAGTGGCCCGAACGTCTCGGCCTGGCGCAGATCGATCTTGCCCAGACGGACCAGTTCGAGGCTTGATGCGAACGTGGATGCCCTCACTGTCGCGCGCTCGCCGGGCGTGGCCAGATAATGGACCAGATAGCTATCCATGGGCACCCATTCGAAGCTGTCGCCAATGAGTCGCTGCAAGATATCGCGCGCGTCCTGAAGCGACCATACCGTACGCTGAAGTGGGGTATATTCTGCAGAGATGCCGCGCTCCCGCTGGCTCGCGTAGGCCTTGAGCAGATCGTAGAGAGAAGCCTCCCACAGGCTGGTGCGGGCAATTTCAATCGGCTCGGGCATGCCGCGGGCATGAACCTGAAATCCAAGCCGGGGACGGTTCATCAACTGGCTGGCGACGCGGCGCATGGCCTCCAGACGTTTCAGGCGAAACTGCAGCATAGCAGCGAGCATTTCGCCGGATGGCTCATCGTCAGAAGGCGCCTGCGGCACCATCAGGCGGCTCTTGAGGTAGGCCAGCCAGGCCGCCATCACAAGATAGTCGGCCGCAAGCTCGATGCGCTTTTCGCGCACTTTTTCGACGAAGTGAAGGTATTGCTCGGCCAGCGCCAGCACCGAGATAGATGCAAGGTCCACCTTCTGGCGCCTGGCTAGATCGAGGAGCAGGTCAAGCGGCCCCTCATAGCCAGCGACGTCAACATAAAGAATGTCATCGTCATCTGGCGGGAGCGGCGTATCAAACCAGTCGGTCTGGGCGGTCGTCATGAAAATGGGCCGGACTGCAGGAGCATAGCCTATCCTTGTCCGTCCAGCTCGACAGGGTCAAGCGCGCAACTGCCAATGACGGAACAAGCGCTGCCGTGTTGACGGCGAGAAGGCCGCCAACACTTGCTACATGATGAAACAGTCGCCGCCGGCCGCTTTGACGTTGGTGCAGATCATGCCGGCCTGCTCGGCTGAGGCAGCGGGCACGCGAACGCGATAATAGATACCCTTGGCGCCAAGATCGACACGCTGGACCTCAAGATTGGCGCCGCCAAACAGCGGACCATAGCGGGTCACCATTGCCTGGGCCGACGCCCTGGCATCAGCTTCGGTGCGTTGCGAGGAAAGCTGCACATAAGCCGGCGCCGTGCTGGTCGGTGCGGCTGCAGGCGTGGCGACTGTTTCGGCGACAGGCTGCTGCGCCGGGACTTCTGTCGCAGCCGCTGTCGGCAGGGACTGGGCCGGCAGTGTGAGCCCGGATGGCCGGGTGAAGGGGATAACAGCTGTCTTGCCGGCAATTGCATTGCCGGTCAAATCAACTGCAGGCACCGTCGAGCCGGCAACTGCAGGCGTCGCCGTCACGGCCGCAACCGGTTCGGCAGGAGGCGTAGTGGCCGGGGTCTGGGCAGCAGCAAGAAGTTCAGTGGCGGTGTCGGTGGCGCCGGGAACAGCAGGAACATTGGGGCGGTCGACCGGCAGGATCGAGCTGCCCGCGACACCGCCGTCGCTGGTGACAATCGTACCATCGGGACGGACTGTCACCGTGCGCACCTTGCGGTTGGCCAGGCCTTCTTCGCTCACAGCAGGAATGGCGGCAGCCGTCTGCACGGTTTCGTCTGTTGTGGTCTGGTCGCGCGACACCAACTGCTCATCGGCACCTGCGGCAACGCCGTCGATTTCATTGAACACAACCGACTGCTGTGGCGCCGTGGTTTCGGCGGGGGCAACCTGCTTGATGGGAGCCGGATCTGCCGCCAGCAATGGTGCAGGCCCCGTCTCGCTGCCACCCAGGCCGAGAACCCAGTATAGACCGAGCCCGGCAACAAGAAGCAGCCCGATGGCAACCAATGGGCCGGCGACGGCGCGCGTCATGTGGAAAGCGCGTCCCCTGCGCTGGCGCGGCGCACGATCTTCCTCCGCGATATCGTCGCGGGCGATTTCAGGCTCGTTGACCCAGCCTATCTGAGCGCCCGTTGCTTCGGCGGCCGCGAAAATGACCTCATCGGCAGCAGACAGAGGGGCACGCTGTGGCTGTGTGGACTGCGTTGGCGTGGCGAGGCTACGCAAGGCCGGGGCAGGCACGGGCTTGGTGGCCACGGGCTCCGCAATCACCGGTTCGTCGACAGTCGGGGTGAAATCTACCCGCATGGCGCGGCCAATGAGGCTTTCGATCTCGTCGATTGGATCAAGGCCCGAACTATCGACCGGCGCCGGGTGCTGGACGGGGGCCGGCTGGCGCTCCAATGGCGCCTGCTGAGCGGCCGGAGGTGGCGTCTCCACATGCGGCATGACAGTACGCGGCGGCAGACGTGGCGGCGTCTGGCTGGCGACGACCGGTGCCTGAGGGCTGGCACTGGAGCCCAGACCGAATACAGGCGGTACTTTGAAGCGATCGTTGTCGAGGCGCGGCAGCGTGCGGGGCGCGGGCCCTTGGGGACTAGAGGCTGTAGGCGGCGCAACCGGCTGAGGCGTCGGCTCAATGCGCGGCGGCGCCGATGCTGGCGCGGAGGCCTGTGCAAAATCGCTGGACAGATCGGCAGCAATCAGGTCGGCAATGCTGTCGTGCTCATCGTGCGATGGCGAGACTGACGGCGCAGCAACAGGCTCTGCGGCCGAAACGGCTGGCGTCCTGGCAGGCGCGGCAGACATGCGAGACGAGGGGAATTGCTGCTCGGCTGTATCGGTGCGGCCAGATCCGATGTCGAAGTCAAAATCAAAATTGAAAGTTTCATGCTCAGGCGCCTGCGGCGCGGCTGGTGTATCCACACGCGGCTCGGCGCGCGGCGACGGCTGCGCTGCAACTGGCGGAGCGGAAACAGCAGGTGCCCTGCCCTCAGGCGCCAGGGACGGGATGGAGCGCAAAAAATCCATTGGCGCGCCGTTGGGCACTGGCGACTGGGCCACATCGTCCGCCTGTGGCGGCTTGGGCTCACCCGGAATACGGACGGAAAAGCTCTGCGCGGCGGGCGCGGCTGGCTCAGCGCGGTTTCCACTGGCGTCCTGTGCCATGAGCCGCGACAGCTCGTTGATCAGATCGTCGGATGAGTCGGATTGGCCGGCCATTGACTACGGTCTCGCTCGCATTAAGCAGCGCCCTCATTGTTGATCATACGGTGCCCACCTGGGTGAATGACCGTGAGTCACCACGGTATTGCGCCCGAATTATGAAAGCTCCGTGGGAGCAGATACCCCCAAGATACCGAGGCCATTGACGATGACCTGACGGACAGCGTCGACCAAGGCGAGTCGTGCAAGTGTCAGCTTTGGGTCCTGTTGGTTAACAAATCGTAACTGCGGGTCGTCCTTGCCCTTCGCCCAGAAGGCATGGAAGGCCGCCGCCAGCTCATGAACATAGAATGCAATACGATGTGGTTCATGCGCAATCGCCGCTGCAGTGACCGTGCGCGGCCAGGCAGCCAGCACCCGAACCAGATCAAGTTCTGCCGACGTGATGATGGATTCGATATCGGCGCCAGCCAATGCCGCGGGTGACACATCGAGGTCAGGCATATCGCGCGCAGCGGTCTTGAAGATCGAATAGGCCCGCGCATGAGCGTACTGGACATAGAAAACCGGATTGTCCTTGGTCTGTTCCTTGACCAGGGCGAAATCGAAATCCATGGCAGCATCATTGCGGCGATAGAGCAGCATGAAGCGCGTGGCATCGGCGCCGACTTCCTCGACGACGTCAGCCAAGGTAACAAGATCGCCGGACCGCTTGCTCATCTTGAATGGCTCACCATTCTTGAGCAGCCGAACCAGTTGGCAGATGCGCACGTCCATATCGGCGGCGTTGAGGGATACGGCCTTGGTTGCCGCCTGCAGACGCTTGACGTAACCGGAGTGGTCGGCACCAAGCACATTGATCATGTGCTTGAAGCCGCGCAGGAATTTGTTGCGATGGTAGGCGATGTCCGCGGCGAAATAGGTGTAGGAACCATCCGACTTGATCAGGGGCCGGTCGATGTCGTCGCCGAAATCGGTAGCGCGGAACAAAGTCTGCTCGCGATCTTCCCATTCCTCAGGGGTCTTGCCCTTGGGGGCTTCGAGCCGGCCCTCATAGACCATGCCCTTCTCGCGAAGCCACGCGAGCGTCAGATCGATGTCACCGCCCTGCCCGTGCAATTGCCGCTCGGAGAAGAAGACGTCGTGGTGAATGCCCAGTAGCGCCAGATCACCCTTGATCAGGTCCAGCATGGCAACCAGGACGCGGGTCTTGGCGAGCGCAATGGCTTCGGCCTCGGGCATATCGAGCAGCTTGGTGCCGAACTCAGCCTTGAGGGCCTCGCCAACCGGGATCAGATAGTCGCCGGGATAGAGGCCGGACGGAATCTCGATCGTTTCGCCCAGTGCCTCGCGGTAGCGCAGCAGAGTGGAGCGCGCCAGCGTGTCGATCTGGCTACCGGCGTCGTTGATGTAGTATTCGCGGGTGACGTCGAAGCCGGAAAAGGCCATCAGCGCCGCAAGCGTGTCACCGAACACGGCGCCGCGGGTGTGCCCGACATGCATGGGGCCGGTGGGATTGGCAGAGACATATTCGATATTGACCGCCTCGCCGCCGCCCAGGCTGCTGCGACCATAGTCGGCGCCCTGCTCTGCGATGGCCCGCAGCACCTGATGCCAGATGGGGGCATCAAGACGGAAATTGACAAAGCCCGGCCCTGCCACCTCGACGCTGGTGACGTCGGCATCGTGCTTGAAATGCTCGACCAGCGCGGTTGCAACCTCGCGCGGGTTCTTGCCCAGCGGTTTGGCCACGATCATGGCGGCATTAGTGCTGAGATCGCCATGGGCGGGATCGCGCGGCGGCTCGACCACGATGCGGGCCAACAGATCGGCCCCGACTTCGGGATAGAGAACCTGCATCGCGTTGGCAACGCGTGCGGAGAAGAGTGCGAAAACGTCCATGATAGACCTGACTAATGAAGTGCGCCGGGGTTAACCGAATTCCGGTCTAGCGTCAAACAAGCGGGCATATTGTTCAATCGCATAGGGATCGGTCATGCCGGCAATGAAATCGGACACGACGCGGGCCAGGTCCGGCTGGCTGGAGGCGGCCTGAGCGGCGGCAGCCCAGCGACCGGGCAGATCGCGGGTGTCCATGTAGTGGCCAAACAGCCGCATCACCAGCGCCTCGCTCTGGCGCACCGAGACCATGACCGACTCATGGCGATAGACGCGGGCAAAGAGGAAAGCCTTGAGGCCTTTTTCCGCCGCAGCGATGTCAGGCGAAAAGGCGACCAGCGTTCGTCCGGCCATGCGCACGTCTTCGGCGGTCACGACTGCTGCCTCGACCAAATTGACTGCCGTGGTTTTTATCACGTCCTCGATGCTGCGGGTGATGAGGCGGCGTTGCACTTCATGGACCTGCCGCTTGGGCGCAACATCTGGATAGCGCGCCAAGACCTCGGCAACGATGGGACCGGCAAGCGGGACGTCCTGCAGATCAGGCAGGGTGATCAGGCCGGCGCGCAGGGCGTCGTCAATGTCATGGGCATTGTAGGCGATATCGTCAGCGATGGCGGCGGTCTGGGCCTCGAGCGAGGCGAAGCTGGACAGGCGCAGATCGGCGATGGCGGGGATGTCATCCAGGCCCGATGGCAGTCCCTCCCTGACATAGCGGGCATAGGGCCTGCCGTCAGGATAGATCAGCGGACCATTGTGCTTGAGAATGCCTTCGAGCGTCTCCCAGGTAAGGTTGAGGCCGTCGTGCTCGGCGTAGCGATTTTCCAGTTGGGTGACGACGCGCATGGCCTGAATATTGTGATCAAAGCCGCCAAAGGGCGCCATTGCGGCGTGGAGCGCGCGTTCGCCAGCGTGGCCAAACGGCGTGTGGCCCAGATCATGCGACAGCGCGACGGCTTCGGCCAGATCTTCATCCAGCTGCAGGGCACGGGCCATGGAGCGCGCCATCTGGCTGACTTCAAGCGTGTGGGTCAGGCGATTGCGGAAGTGATTGCCGTCGTGGCGGAAGAACACCTGCGTCTTGTGCTGCAGGCGGCGAAACGCGGTGGAATGGATAATGCGGTCGCGATCGCGCTGGTACTGGCTGCGTGTCGGACTGGGACCGGTGCCAAAAAGACGCCCTAGCGAAGCCTCGGATTTGCTGGCGTATGTCGCGGTATCGCACATCGTTGATGACAAGGCCCTTTTCAATTCCATGCAGAGTTACTATTTTAGCCTGACCGTTATGACATAACGAAATCTCGTTTCAACGAACGGCCTGGATAGCAGATGACCGATATTGCGCTGGCACCTTCCCTGACCCCAAACGCCGCAGTTGTGCTGACCGACCGCGCCGCCAAACGTGTGTCGCGCATCCTGGCCAAAGAAGCGGATGGTACCGTGTTGCGTATTTCGGTGGCTGGTGGTGGTTGCTCGGGATTTCAGTATGAATACAATCTCGTACAGGAAAAGCCGGCCAGCGACGATATCGTTCTGCAAAAGGGCGATGCGGTGGTGCTGATCGATGCGATGAGCCTGGAGTTCATGGGCGGCTCAGAGATCGATTTCGTGGATGACCTGATTGGCCAGGCGTTCCAGATCCGCAATCCCAATGCCGTCGCCTCATGCGGCTGCGGAACCAGCTTCGCTGTCTAGTCTACCATACTAGACAGGGCGCGGTCGGCTGTGACCCTATGCTACCGAGGATTCGGAGGCGTAGATGAGTGTAACCAGCAGTTTAGACCAGATTACAGCGACCGCGATGGCCGAAGGCCGGATCGTGGGTGGTGCGGTGATGGTATCGCGCGGCGGCGAGCCGCTCTATCACAAGAGCTTTGGTCTGGCGGACCGCGAAGCCGGTAAGGCGACCAGTTTTGACACGATCTATCGCCTGGCATCGGTGACCAAGCCGATGGTGTCGCTGACGGCGCTGGCGCTGTGCGACGCGGGCAAGCTGTCGGTCGAAGATGCCGTGGCCGACCACCTGCCCTACTTTACGCCGCGCTATAAGGGCACCACGCCGACCATCCGCATCCGGCATCTGCTGACCCATACGGCAGGCCTGGGCTATGGCTATGCCGGCACGGGCGTGGCTGCTGGCCTGCGCGACGAGACGATCGACTTCGAGACCAATTTCACGCGGCTGGCCGCCCAGGAACTGCACTTTGAACCCGGCACGGCGTGGGAATATTCCGTCGCCATTGACGTTTTGGGCGCTGTGATCGCCAAAGTGACCGGCGGGACACTCGAAGACGCGGTCCACCGTTACATCACTGGTCCGCTGGGAATGACCGATACCGCGTTCCATGTGACCGACGCAGCACGGTTGGCCTCCAACTACGGCAACACCGCTGCCGGTGCGGAGCGTATGGGCGATAGCTACGTTCAGCGCGACGACCAGGGCAATGAGCTGATTTATTCGCCTTCTCGGGCGTTCAACATGCAGGCCTTCCAATCGGGCGGCGCGGGCATGGTGGGCACGCCCACTGACCTGTTTGCGTTCTTCGAGCATGTCCGTCTTGGGGCCCCCAATATACTTAAACCAGATACGTTCCGCATGGCGTCCAGCGCGCAGACTGGCGCCGTCGACCGCGTGCCGGGCTGCAAGTTCAGCTTTTTCTCGGACTACATCGTCGATCCGGCGGTGGCGGCGACACCGGAGAGTGCGGGCACGCTGGGCTGGGGCGGCGTCTATGGCCATTCCTGGTTCATCGATCCGGCCAAGGAGCTGACCGTGCTCATGATGAGCAACACAGCGCCGGCAGGCGTGAACGGTGCCTATGTGGAAGCAGTGCGCGACGCTGTTTACGCCGGCCTCTAGGGAGTTTGACCGTGGACATGGAAGCCAGCCTCGATGCGGTGGTGAACCGTGCGATTGACGACGGGCGGATCGTCGGCGCGACACTGCTGGTGCACAAGGACGGTCGTCCCATCTATGAAAAAGCGCATGGGATGGCCGATCGCGAGGCCGGGCGAGCAATGACCCTGGACACGATCTTTCGGTTCTCTTCGCTGACAAAGCCCATCGTGGCGGCGACCATTCTGGCCCTCGTCGATGCCGGCAAGCTGACTCTGCATGATCTGGTGACCCGGCACCTGCCGGACTTTCGGCCAAAGCTGCCCGATGGCAGCCAGCCGGAAATCACTATCCACCATCTGCTGACCCATACCTCAGGGTTGGCTGGCACACCTGTGCTGACGCCGGCGGAAGAGTCTGCAGGCGCCAATCGCTGGCATCTGAGCGTTGACGAGATGATGGCGCGACTGGCAGGCCTGCCACTGCTGTTTGTGCCCGGAACGCAGTGGAACTACGGACCGTCGATTGACGTTCTCGGTGTGATTGCGGGAAAACTCGTTGGCGGGTCGCTCGGCGACGCTATCGCGCAATATGTAACCGGACCGCTACGCATGAGAGACACGCAGTTCAGCGTGTCATATCCCGCGCGACTGGCCGCTGCCTATGGCGACCGGAAAGGAAATCCTGAACGCATGGGAGCAAAGCACAACGTCGCCAGCCCCTGGGGCAGCGTGGTCACTTACGACCCTGACCGGATTTTCGACGCCAAAGCCTTTCAATCTGGCGGCGGCGGCGCAGCGGGAACCGGCATTGATTTCATGGTCTTGGTCGAGGCACTGCGCAGCGGTGGCGGGGCAATACTCAAGCCAGAGACGGTAGCGCTTGGCCTGAGCAACCAGACGCCGCAACTGGCCCAAGCCGTCAGCCCAGGAATGATGTTCAGTTATTTCGGCGCCTTTGTGGATGTTCCGGCAGCGGCCGGTTTGCCCATGGCACGCGGCGCCAACCGCTGGGGTGGCATCTATGGCCACAACTGGTTCATCGATCCTGCGAACGGCCTGGTTGTGGTATCGATGAGCAACACGGGCCTGGAAGGCAGCGACGGCGCCTATCGGACAGACGTGTGCAACACGGTTTACGCCGCGCTCTAGTGTTGCTCCGAACCGGCGGGACGGCTAGCTTTGCTGGCTATGGAGAGTGACATGCGCATAGCGACCTGGAACATCAACGGCATCAAGGCCCGGCTCGAAATCCTGCTAACCTGGTTGAGCCAGGAAAAGCCCGACATCGTCGTGCTGCAGGAAATCAAATCGGTCGACGAAGGGTTCCCGCGCGCCGAGATCGAGGGACTTGGCTACAATGTTGAGACCCATGGCCAGAAGAGCTGGAATGGCGTGGCCATCCTCTCGCTGCTGCCATTTGACGAGGTTACCCGTGGCCTGCCCGGCGACGACGGCGATGAACAGGCGCGGCTGATCGAAGGGGTGTTTTCGGTCGAAAGCGGCGTTGTTCGGGTATGCGGGATCTATCTGCCTAACGGCAATCCCGTGGACACCGAGAAGTTCCCCTACAAGTTGGCCTGGATGCGTCGCCTCGAGAGTTTTGTAGAGGACCGCCTTGGACTGGAAGAGCCCTTTGTTCTACTCGGCGATTTCAACCTGATCCCGGCGCCGATCGACG
>JAHJOS010000286.1 GCA_018820005.1 Alphaproteobacteria bacterium
CCATGCTCAGCCTGACCGAGCAGGTCGGTAGCGCAGAGCTCGCCATCGACGGTCTCGTCGGCGATGACCAGCGTCTCGGTCGGACCTGCAAACAGGTCGATGCCGACGCGACCAAAGAGCTGGCGCTTTGCCTCAGCCACAAACGCATTCCCAGGGCCGACCAGCATGTCGATTGGATCGATGCTCTCGGTGCCGATGGCCATGGCACCAATCGCCTGGATACCGCCGAGCACATAGATTTCGTCGGCACCAGCCATCGCCTGTGCGGCGACGACGGCTGGTGCCGGTCTGGCTCCAAAAGGCGGAGCACAGGTGATTACCCGATCGCAGCCAGCCACCTTGGCGGTGATCACCGACATATGGGCCGAGGCCAGCAGCGGGTATTTGCCGCCGGGCACGTAGCAACCCACAGCGTTGATTGGCACATGCGTGTGGCCGAGCGTGACGCCAGGCAGCGTCTCGACCGTCAGATCGGTCATGGTCGCGCGCTGCGCCTGGGCGAAATTGCGCACCTGGGTCTGGGCGAACTCGATGTCGTGCAGATCCTGATCGGTGAGCTGGTTCATGCAGTCCTCGATCTCGGCCGGACTCAGGCGGAAATCCGTGCGGTCCCACTTGTCGAACTTCTGGCTGAGCTCGCGCACAGCGGCGTCACCACGCTTTTCGATATCGCCGAGAATGGCCTCAACCGTGGCCCGCACCTGACGATCCGCCTCGGCGCGTTCCTCGACATCCTTACCCCGCTTCAGCCAGACTGGCATGAGCCGCTCCCGTCTCGTTCTTTGTTGAAGTCTATCTTGCATACGTATGCAAACTTGTAAATGTGATCTGCTGACATCGCGGTAAATAACCGCCATCCAGCAGGATCAGCCCGGAGGCGCCGGGTGTTGCAGGCCATGGTCTGTGGCGTGCTCGAAGGCGTCGCCGATCTGGACGATCCGGGCTTCATCGTGATGGCGGCCAATGATCTGCATGCCCATGGGCAGGCCGTCATGAAAGCCAATCGGCAGGGCGAGCACGGGATGACCGCTGACATTGAAACCGATGGTGCGCATCGGGGTCCAGACCGCTTCCTTCTCGAAGGGTGCCGCCAGTAGCGCTGTGGTCAAGGCGCCAACAGTAACGATAGCGTCGTGCTGATCGAGAAGGCCATCAATTGCAGCCCGAAAACGAGCGCCCTCAAGGCGGGACGCGTTCAGTTGCGTGTCGCTCACCCCTACCCCGGCGGCCAGGCTCAGAAACGCGCGCCGGCCGTAATCGTGCGGGCGTGCGCGCAGATCGTCCACATGGAAATCAAAACTTTCCCGATGCAGGATTGCCGCTGCAGCTACTTCGATATCGGGATATTCGGGCAGCTCGATCTCCGCGATGACCGCACCCAGTTCGGACAGGGTCGACATCGCCGCATCCATCGCCGCCAGAACGGCTGGCATGGTCTGGGGGTCCAGCGCAAACCAGTTGCGGGCATAGCCAATCCGCAGACCAGTGACAGACTGCCCCAGCAGCCGCAGCGCGGACTGTTGACCGCTCAGACCGGCAATAACATCGAGCGTCACTGCGGCCTCGGCAACGCTGGCGCTCATCGGGCCGATGTGGTCCATGCTTTGTGACATGGGGAGGACACCGCCATTGGGTACAGTGCCGAACGTTGGCTTGAGGCCGACGACGCCACAATAAAATGCCGGTCCGCGCAGCGAGCCGCCGGTATCAGTGCCGATCGTGGTGCGCAGCAGGCCGCCAGCTATGGCAACGGCGCAGCCCGAGGACGAGCCGCCCGTGATATAATCGATATTCCAGGGATTGCGCGCGGGCGGGAAAAGACCACCCTTATCTGGACCCACCGTCCCCCATTCATAGGTGGCCAACTTGCCCATCAGCACGGCGCCCCCTGCCCGCAAGCGCTCGACCACCTCGGCATCGGCAGCGGCAATGGCATTGGCCCGGCCTGGCGCATCGGCGGTTGTGGGCAGCCCCGCAACATCGATCAGATCCTTGATGCCGATGGGAATGCCATGCAGCGGACCCCGATCGCGCCCCTCTGCCAACTCGGCATCCGCCTGAGCCGCATCGGCCAGGGCACGGTCACCGCTCAGATGGTAGAACGCCCGGTACGCGGAATCGCGGGCGTCGATCCGGTCCAGATGCGCCTGCACCAAGCCAACGGACGTCAGGCCGCCATCTCGCAGGCGCCTGCCCTGCTCAATCAGGCTCAGCGCCAGCACATCCTGGACGATCGTGGCGGGTTCTGGAGCGGTATTGAGTTCAGCAATACCCCTGCTCATCCACAGCGAGAGCTGGTAGACACTTTCAGCTTCGTCAGCGCTCAGGACCAATCTATGTCGCGCCACGCTGTCGTTGAACGCGGTGCGCGCTTCCAGATCGGAGACATCGCCCGACATCGCCGGCTCCAGCCTGCTCATCTCAGCTGCCAGCGACAAGACGTTGGCCGCTGCTGCGGTCGAACAGATGGCAGATGGACGGCGCGATATTGGCGCGCACCAGGTCGCCGATTTCGGCGCGATAGTCCTTGCCGACCTTGATCGAAACCAGTTCGCCCGCCACGCGCATCGAAATCATGGTAGCTTCGCCCAGCAGTTCCACCGAATAGGTCGGCGCCTCTATCTGCCCGGTTTCGGCGGCCAGGGTAGCGTCCTCGGCGCGGAAGCCCAGCGTCACCGGCCCATTGACAGTGTTGGGCAGGCCGGCAACGCGAATGCTATCGCCGGTGAACACACCATTACTGATATCGCCGTGCACCAGGTTCATGGCCGGCGAGCCGATGAAGCTGGCCACGAAAGTGTTGGCCGGGCGGTCGTAGATTTCCATGGGTGTTCCGACCTGCTGGATCAGCCCTTTGCTCATCACCACTACACGGTCCGCAAGGGTCATCGCCTCGATCTGGTCATGCGTCACATAGATGGTGGTGCGCTTGAGCGTATGGTGCAGGTTCTTGATCTGCGCGCGGGTTGAAACACGCAGCTTGGCGTCAAGATTGGAGAGCGGCTCATCCATCAGGAAAGCATTGGGCTCGCGCACGATTGCGCGGGCCAGCGCCACGCGCTGTCGCTGACCACCCGACAGGGCCGCCGGGCGACGCTGCAGGAAGTCGTCGAGCTCGACCATCTTGGAGGCCGCCATGACGCGCGCGTGGTGCTCTTCCTGTGGAATTTTCCGCACCTTGAGTGGAAAGCGGATGTTCTCGTAGACGGTCATGTTCGGGTACAGACCATAGCTCTGGAACACCATCGAGATGTCGCGATCCTTGGGCTCGAGCTTGTTGACCAGCCGGTCGCCGATCCAGATCTCGCCCTCAGTGATATCCTCGAGCCCGGCTATCATCCGCATGGTCGTGGTCTTGCCGCAGCCCGATGGCCCGAGCAGCACCAGAAACTCCTGATCGGCGATATCAAGGTTGAAATTGTCGACGCCGACAAAGCTGTGCCAGCGCTTGGAGACGTTCTTGAGACGGATCTGAGCCATCTGGATTACCCCTTAACAGCGCCGGCGGTGAGCCCG
>JAHJOS010000005.1 GCA_018820005.1 Alphaproteobacteria bacterium
AGCCTTATGACCTAAAGCTGTTACGACGCCTCTATCCCTTTGCCAGACCCTACAGACTGATGCTTTTCGGTTCCGTCGCCCTGGTGGTCCTCATCACCCTGATAGATCTGCCCTTCTCGGTGTCGCCGGTGATCTCCGGCCTGGTCTATGTGCTGCTCTTTGGTGCCGGCAGCGTGCTGGGGCCGTTCCTCAAGAGCTATGGCATTGAAGTGCTGTTCGCACTGCCGGGCATCGTGCTGGCTACCATCTTTGTCACCTTCCCCTTTGTCGCCCGCGAACTGATCCCGCTGATGCAGGATCAGGGAACCGGCGACGAAGAGGCCGCCCTTTCACTGGGCGCCAATGGCTGGCAGACCTTCTTCCGCGTCACACTGCCCAATATCAAATGGGGCCTGCTCTACGGCGTTCTGCTGTGCAACGCCCGCGCCATGGGCGAGTTCGGCGCTGTTGCCGTGGTCTCGGGCAAGATCCGCGGCCAGACCACCACCATCCCGCTGCAGGTGGAAATGCTCTACAATGAGTACAGTGCCACGGCCGCTTTTGCCTTGGCATCGCTGCTGGCGCTGCTGGCCTTGGTGACCCTGATACTCAAGAGCGCACTCGAATGGCGCTTCAGCGCTGAAATTGCCGCCGGCAACCACTGATGCGCCCGTGGGCGACAACTGACAGGATTGAGTGAATGGACGTTCGTGTCACCAATGTGCGCAAGGAATTCGACCGCTTCCCGGCGCTGCATGATGTCTCGCTCGACATCCATTCCGGCGAGCTGATTGCCCTGCTCGGACCCTCAGGTTCGGGCAAGACCACGCTGCTGCGCCTGATTGCCGGGCTGGAAATGCCCACGACCGGCCGCATCTACTTTGGCGATACCGATGCCTCCGAATGGACCGTGCAGCAGCGCAACATCGGCTTTGTGTTCCAGCACTATGCCCTGTTCCGCCACATGACGATCCTGGAGAACGTTTCGTTCGGCCTCAAAGTCCGGCCACGGTCCACCCGCCCGCCTGCCAACGAAATTCGCCGCCGCGCCATGGAACTGCTCGATCTTGTGCAGCTTTCTGGTCTTGAGAAGCGCTATCCTAACCAGCTCTCGGGCGGTCAACGTCAGCGCGTTGCCCTCGCGCGCGCCCTGGCTATCGAACCGGCCGTGCTGCTGCTCGACGAGCCCTTTGGCGCGCTCGACGCCCAGGTGCGCCGCGAGCTGCGCAAATGGCTGCGCGAAATCCACGACCGCACCGGCCACACCACCGTCTTTGTTACCCACGACCAGGAAGAGGCGCTGGAACTGTCCGATCGCCTCTGCGTCATGAGCCAGGGCAAGGTGGAGCAGGTCGGTACGCCCGACACTATCTACGACCAGCCCAGCTCGCCCTTCGTCTTCGGATTCATCGGCGAATCCAGCCAGTTGCCAGTCACCATCGCCAATGGCGAAATCCGCTATGCCGACCAGCCAATTGGCCGGACCGACGAAGCGGGTCTGTCGGGGCCACGCCAGCTTTTCTTCCGCCCGCATGACGTCGAACTGGTAGAAGCCGGTCGTGGACTGTCTGGGGCTGTAAGGTCAAGCCGACGGGTTGGCGGCACGCGACGGGTGGAACTTGACTTGGGGAGCGACGCGCTTGTCGAGATCGATCTGCCGTTCGACACCGCCTTTGGTGATCAAACTGACATCACCTTTCGCCCCCGGCGCTGGCAGATGTTCCCTGGCCGATGACGAGGCCCGTTGCATAAAATTTTAGATGGATTTGTCACTAGGCTTAGCAGTTTAGCTACGGGTTGCCGTCTAGGGTGGCGCTAGTCAACCCAAGAGCGCCTTGTGTCAGTAACCGGCATTGCCTTCGATGACACCTTTACGCTGGGCGCGCGGCTTCTGCGCGCGGGGCAGAGCGATGAGGCGCTTGAGGCGTTTCGCATCGTCTACATCAAAGCTGAAGCCGACAAGAATATTGGCCTTATGGCTGCCTGCCTAAATGAGATGGCCTGGAGCAGCTATCGCATGGGTGATGCCGAGCAGGGGATCGAATACGCCATGGCCGCCAAATGGCGGTGGCGCAGCGTCGACAATGCTGCCGAACAAGCCCGGGCACTGGCCATCGAGGCGATTCTGTTTCTTGATCTTGGCTTTAGCGATGAGGCTTACACGTCAGCCCATGCGGCCGTTGAACTGGCTCAGTCTACCGAGTTCGAAAGCGTCCAGGCTTTTGCGCTCAATGCCAAAGGCATCGTGTTGGCCGTATGCCACGAGGCTCAGATGGGCATTGATCTGCTTGAGCACGCCATCAAGATTGCGGCACGCCAGCGCAACATCGCTGCCCAAGCCTACTATCTACTCAATTTGGGGTTCTGCCATGCCAAGTTGGCTGAGGAACTGATCGCGCAGAGCCAACCCGAGGGCGCTGCAGACGAGAGCCGTATCGCGACCGAAATGAGTGCGCTGGCCGTAGACTTGGCCGAACGTGTTGGTGACCAGTGGACCCTGCGCACAGCGCTCAGCAACAGTGCCGAACTGCTCGCCACGCAGGGCCGTCACTGTTTGGCGCTGGAACTCCTGGAACGCTTTTCCGGTCTTGCCGTTTTGCCTGGCACCGGTTTGCGTATCCATTTCCTCTATACGCTGAGCGATGTGCTGTTGCGCTCCGGTCAGGTCGACAAAGCCTACAGCACGGCCTCAGAAGCGCTGGCCTTGGCCGAGCATTGCCAACTGATCGACCACCAGGTCAACGCCGCCATCAAACTTGTCGAGATCCTTGAGAAACTGGGCGATACCCGTGCCGCGTTTGCCATGCACAGGCGCTATCACGCCCTCTATGTGAGGCAATCGGGCGACACCGCGCGGCGCCGGGCGCGGATCGAGGAAATTCGGTCAGAAACAGATCGTCTGCGCGACTATGCGTCCGCTCTTGCTGATCAGATCCTCTGCGATCCGCTCACCGGCATCGCCAACCGCCGCAGCTTCGATCAGATTCTCAGTCGCCTCGCAGGATCGCCCATTGCCATCGCCATGGTGGATCTGGACCTGTTCAAGGCCATCAACGATCAGTTCTCGCACATCGTCGGGGATTCCGTGCTGCAGCGAGTTGCCAAGATCATGGTCAGCCAGATCGGCCCGCATGGTCATGTCGCCCGTCTGGGCGGAGAAGAGTTCACCCTGATCTTTCCTGACGCGGCGGAAGCCTCGGCTGCGGCCTTCTGCGAAGGTGTCCGCATTGCGATTGCCAGCACCGACTGGTCTGATCTGGGCGAGGGCCTGTCGGTCACCGTCAGCATCGGATTGGCCGTGGGGCGCGGCGAGGTGCCCTCCGGCCTGCTCTTGCAAATGGCTGACAGGCGCCTCTACATGGCCAAGGCTGCGGGTCGCGATCGCGTCGTATCGCAGGATGCACCTGTCCTGGTGCGAGATTCCGCCGAAACACGAAAGCTCTCCATCGCATGACGCTAGTTTCCCGTGCCGAGTCCTTCCGCACATTCGAAGAGCGCGTCGCCCGCTTTGCCAATCCCGCTGAAACCGGTGCCGCACTGCACGATCTGGCAAAAGCTGTTATCGGCGCGCGCCTGTTCACGCTGACGGCCATCAATATGGATGCCGGGCACGTTCGTCGCGTCTACTCCAGCCATCCCGATGTCTACCCGCTGCTGGGCACCAAGCCCATTATTCTCGATGACTGGTTCCGCGCCATGCAGACCGAGCGTCGCATCACGGCCATCAATACGGCCGAGGGTATGGAAGGCAATTTCCCCGACTTGGCACTGATCCGCACATTGGGCTGCAACGCCTCCATCAGTGTCCCTGTGATGGCCGGCAACCAGCTCTTGGGCACCATCAATGCCCTCGATGCTGAGGGCAGCTATCCCGACAGCGTCGTTGCACAGGCTGCAGATCTCATTATGCCCGCGACCGCGGTGTTCCTGATCTTGCGCGAGCATTTCGAACTCTAGTCGGTCCGATAGCGCTGGGGCCAGCCGCATCAAAGCGGATGCTGCAAAACGCACATCAACATTCCTCGCATAACCGTGCGAACACGGCTTGCAGTAAAATTTTTTTAGTGCTGTCATATAAATTATGTCAGCACTGTGTCCGTTTTCTGTCCGTCCCGCTGTCCTCACCATCGTGAGGTGCTGAGGTGCCCAGCTATATTCTCCAGCGCCTGGGCATGATGCTGCTGACGCTGTGGGCCATCGTGACGCTCACCTTTTTCCTCATGCATGCCGTGCCGGGTGGACCCTTCGTGTCCGAACGCATGCTGGCGCCGGAAATCGCCGCCGCGCTCAATGCCAAGTACGGCCTCGATCAACCTATCTGGCTGCAATATCTGAGCTATCTCAAGGGCGTGCTGACCTTCGATCTCGGCCCCTCGTTCAAATATCCCGGCGTCTCGATCAACACCATGATCGCCACCGGGCTGCCGGTAACGCTGCAGACCGGGCTCCTGGCCGTGATCTGCGTGGTCGCCTTGGGCATTCCCATGGGCATCATCGCCGCGCTCAACCGCAACCGCTGGCCCGATACCGCCGTCATGATGCTGGCCACCATCGGCGTCGCCATCCCCAGCTATGTCATCGCCACCGTTCTGCTCTATGTCTTTGCCCTGCGGCTGGGCTGGGTGCCGACTTTCGGTCTCGATGACTGGCGCGGCTATATCCTGCCGGTCTTTGCGCTCTCGGGCTTCTGGGTGTCTTTCGTCGCGCGCCTTACGCGCTCCTCGCTGCTGGAAACCTTCGAGCAGGACTATATGACGACCGCCCGCGCCAAGGGCCTGCGCCCCGGCCAGATCCTGTTCAAGCATGGCCTGCGCAATTCCCTGGTCCCGGTGGTCACTGTGCTGGGCCCTGTGGTCGCCAACCTCATCACCGGAAGTTTCGTCATCGAGCAGATCTTCGCGCTGCCCGGCATTGGGCGCCAGTTTGTGCTCTCCATCACCAATCGCGACTATACCGCCATCATGGGGATCACCATCTTCTATGCCGCCGCCCTCATGGTGATGATCCTGATCGTCGACCTGCTCTATGCCGTGCTCGATCCACGCATCAAGCTCAGCGGGGCCAAGGCATGACTGATCCCCGCACCATCGCCCCCGAGATGTGGGCGCCGCTGAACCCCGCCGATTCCGCCCCCGCCACCAGCCGGCCCAGCTTGACCTACTGGCAGGACGCGCGCCGGCGCCTCTGGGCCAATAAGCCCGCTATCGTGGCGCTGGGCTTCATCATCCTGCTGATCCTGGGCGCCATCTTCGGCCCCTGGTTCAGCCCCTATAGCTATGCCGACCAGAACCTCAAGCTGGCCAATATCCCGCCGGCCTTCGAGACCTATGCCGTCGATGACGGGCAGGGGGGCACCACCCGCTTCTTCCTCAATGCCTCCAACTTCAACCTCTATGAGGTCGATGCCGAGGGTCATGTGCTCGGCCTGCTGCGCGGCGGCCGCAAGGACATGCTCAAAAAGGTGCAGCCCTTCACCTTTGGCGCCACCACCGTCACGCTCGACTACAAGACGCTGCCCGCCCGGCTGCTCACCGCCGACGGCGCGACCATCTCGCCCTCGGGCTGGACCTGGAACCGCACCTATCTGTTCGGCACCGACCAGCTCGGTCGCGACGTGCTGGTGCGCCAGCTGTTCGGCGCCCGCATCTCGCTCACCGTTGCCTTCGTCGCCACGCTGGTGAACTTTTTCATCGGCATCTTCTATGGCGGCCTCGCCGGCTATATCGGCGGCCGCACCGATGCGATCATGATGCGCATCGTCGAGATCATCTCCACCATCCCGCTGACGCTTTACGTCGTGCTGCTGATGGTGGTGTTCGACAGCGGGCTCTATTCGATCATCATCGCCATCGGCTCGGTGTTCTGGGTCGATATGGCCCGCATCGTGCGCGG
>JAHJOS010000035.1 GCA_018820005.1 Alphaproteobacteria bacterium
CCCACGAGCAGTCAAAGCGCGGGCCGTTATGGGCGGCGACGTTCCGCCATCCTGCATGGCCGGATCGCCCGTCAGATCTTGTGCTTCTGGCAATCCGCCTATCATGTTGCGGGGCGTATGGCAGGTGACCTGAGCCCCAAGTTCCCTCCGGTTTTGAGGAGAGTCCTTGGGTTGATGTTTGGCCCTATGCGGCCTGTTTTTCTAGTGCCAGTTGCGTGGCGAACTCGTTGGGCGTGAGATTGCCCAGCGAGGAGTGCGGTCTGTGGCTGTTGTAGTCCTCCTTCCATGCCCTGATCCGGTCCCGCGCCTCGGGCAACGACGAGAACAGGGTCTCGTTGAGGCATTCATCGCGGAAGCTACCGTTGAAGCTCTCGATGAAGCCGTTCTGCATTGGCTTGCCGGGAGCGATGTAGTGCCAGTCGACCAGCCGATCCTGGGACCAGCGCAGGATCGCCATGCTGGTGAACTCGGTGCCATTGTCGCTGACCACCGTGAGCGGCCGACCGCGCCTGGCGATGATGGCGTCGAGCTCGCGCACCACCCGTCGCCCGGATAGCGATGTATCGACGACCAGCGCCAGGCACTCCCGCGTATGGTCGTCCACCACGGTCAGCACCCGGAAGCGGCGACCATCGGTGAGGGCATCGCTGACGAAGTCGAGGCTCCAGCGCTGGTTGGGCCGGTCAGGCACCAGCATCGGGCGCCTGGTGCCCAGGGCACGCTTGCGACCGCCGCGCTTACGCACCTGAAGCTTCTCCTCGCCATAGAGCCGCCTGAGCTTCTTGATGTTCATCGCGATCCCCTGGCGCTGCAGCATAACGTGGATGCGCCGATAGCCGAACCGGCGCCGCTCCGACGCCACTGCCTTCATCGCTTCCCGCAGCTCCTGATCGGCAGGCCTCGTGCTGCGATACCGCACACTCGATCGATCGACTTCAAGAGCTTCACACGCCCGCCGCTGGCTCACGCCATGCACCAGGCAGGCTTGGGCCACCGCATCTCGCTTCGCGTCGGGCGTCACCATTAATGGGATGACCTGCCCCACCCTCCGAGACATTGTTGATGTTTGATCAAAGGAGGAAGCAAAATGATCAGGAATGCGCCTAAGGAAGCTGCCGTGTTCGGTGTTGATCTCGGGAAGAACCTTTTCCACGTTGTGGGCCTGGATGCGCGAGGCGGCGTTGTTCAGCGCGCCAAGTTCCGGCGAGACACGGTGCTGGCCTTTTTCCAACGCGCCGCGCCAACCCTGGTGGGAATGGAGGCCTGCCCTGGATCGCAGTGGTTCGCGCGCAAGTTGCAGGCGTTCGGACACGAGGTTCGGATCGTGCCGGCGCAGTTCGTAAAGCCATTCGTGAAGTCCCAGAAGAACGACACCATCGATGCTGAAGCCATTGCCGAGGCTGTGACCAGACCAACAATGCGCTTCACACAAGTGCGGACCGTTGAGCAGATCGATGTGCAGGCTCTGCATCGGATGCGAGATCAGCTGGTCTCCAGCCGTACCCGCCTGGTCAACCAAGCCAGGGCATTCTGCCTGGAATATGGGATCGCAATGCGACAAGGCATCGGCACTTTCCGTGTCGATCTTCCGCGAATCCTTGCCGATGACAGCAATGATCTAAGCCAGGCGATGCGACAGATGCTAGCTGAAGTTCTGGACGACATCGGCCATGTCGATCACCGCATCTCTTCCGTCACCAGGCAGATTGAGGCGCTGGCCGATCGAGAGGACCGGGCCAGGCGGCTCATGACAATACCTGGCATTGGCCCGATGGCAGCGACAGCATTGCTGGCGGCTGTTGGCGACGGCCGTCAGTTCCGACGAGCTCGAGAACTCGCCGCCTGGCTCGGGCTGACGCCCAGAGAGCATTCAACGGGCGGCAAGACGACGTTGTTGGGTATCAGCAAACGGGGAAACCGATACGTGAGAAAGCTTCTGGTCCATGGCGCGCGATCCTGCATCACTCATATGAATCGAACCAAGGACCGGATCGGCGACTGGCTTGATGCTCTGGAAAGCAGGATGCACGTCAACAAGGTCACCGTCGCCCTGGCGGCAAAGATGGCGAGGATGGCGTGGGCAATCATCGTGCGGCCCGGCGCCATATACGACAGACGAGATCCGGCTGTCGCCTAAGGGCGCCGGCCTGAAGAAAGCGAGGCTCGGGAGAGTGATGACGAAACAGTCGATCAGCGCATTGTAAGCTCTGTGCAAAAAAGCGTGCTCCTGCACGAACCATTTTCTGAGAACCATGCGCGCGGATCTCATCATGGCCTGACCGCAACAGCGGTCCACTCGCGAGAGGCCGGATACATTTAGGCGGACTGCCGTCGTCAGAACGAAATCGATCCTTGCCCGGGCGGGGCAGGTCATACATTTTTTGCGGCGACATCCTTGAGGATGGCGTTGTCCAGCATCGCCTCGGCCAGCAGCTTCTTAAGCCGGGCGTTCTCTTCCTCCAGCGTCTTCAGCCGGCGGGCATCGGACACGTCCAGCCCGCCATACTTGGCCTTCCAC
>JAHJOS010000287.1 GCA_018820005.1 Alphaproteobacteria bacterium
GCCAGTGCTTTTCGCGCTGGCGATGATGGCCCTGGGTAAACCAGGTGGCGATGCCGCCCAGCAGCACGCCCACCAGCAGCGCCACATAGAGCACCACGAACATTGGCACGCCAAAGCCTGGCAGCGCCGCAGCGTCCACACCGGAGAAGGGATTGAAATTGATGACCACGAAATGGCGATTGGCCAAGGCGATAAGGATCAGCCCCAGGCACAAAGGAACCAGAACAATCCAGCCGACGATTTTATTGACCATGCCTATGGTGCCTATGGAGCCCTGGCCCCGTTACGTGCGGTTGAGCCGCTCGCGGATTTCCTTGCCGGCTTTGAACTGGGGGACATATTTCTCGCCCACATCCACCTGCTCGCCGGTGCGCGGGTTACGTCCCACGCGGGCTGGCCGGTTCTTGACCGAGAAAGCGCCGAAGCCGCGCAGTTCAACGCGGTCACCCCGCGCCATGGCATCGCCGACTTCGTCAAGAATCGCATTCACGATATTTTCGATATCGCGCTGAAACAGATGCGGATTCTCGGCAGCGAGCTTTTCGACGAGTTCCGATTTGATCATCTTTGTCTCCAGATGGCAGTCGTTTGACCCCGTCGGATCATGAGGCTGCTCCAACCTGCCAAAGCGAGACAAGGCCGTCAAGCGTGATGGGGCCTGCGGGCAATCCCAGCACGGCCCGCGCCTGCCCGTTCAGCAGGGTGCCCAGCAGGTCAAAACCGGTCTCCGGCTGTGGCCAGACAGTGCGCACATTAAGCTCAGGCGCCACCGAGCGCTCCTTTTCGAGCCAGGCAATAGCCTCGAGCTCACCGCCGATGGCGTCGATCAGCCCGGCTTCGATACCCATGCGGCCGGTCACGATTCGTCCGTCGGCCAGGGCCAGGGCCTGTGGCCGTGTCAGCCCACGCCGCTCGGCGACGATATCGACGAACCACTGGAAGCTGTCATCGACCAGCGCGGCGATGGCGGCGCGCGGCGCGCCATCCATGGGTTCGTCAAAGTCCGGCTCGGCCTTGAGTGGGCCGGAGGCGACCTTGTCGAGATCCACCCCGATCGTCTCGAGCAGCTTGCCGGCGTTGACATGCTGGTACAGCACGCCGATCGATCCCACGATCGAAAGGCGCCGCGCGAAGATGCGGTCGGTCGCGATGGCCGTCATATAGGCCGCCGAAGCGCCCAGTTCCTTGATCACTGCGACGGTGGGCTTGGCAGCGCGCAACTGGCCGAGCGCCTCATAGAGTTCCTCGCCGCCTGCGGTGGTGCCGCCGGGCGAATTGATGGCCACGATCACCGCCTTGACGCTGTCGTCCTCGGCCAGCGCATCGATGGCCGCCAGCCGCGCCGGATCGGTGGCAATGGTGCCATCGATCACCAGCCGGGCGATATGATCGCCCCCCGTCTGCGGCATGCCGAAGCGCCCCCAGGCCAGGATCACCACCAGCGCCAGCGCCATGAAGGTCAGCACCCGCCACAGCCCGCGCGATTTGCGGAATTTTTCCGCCGCCATTACCGCATGCGGATCGCTGGTTCCGACGGGTCGCGTGTCATCGCTCATGGTTGGGCTCCGGGTTTGCGCTGGCCATGCGCTAGTCTGCCGCCATCGGTTTGGCAAGCTGTCCGCGCCGGACGTCTTGTCTCAGGCCGGTTTGGTCATGAAGCGGGCGCTGGGCTCGTAGCTGGCCAGTGTTTCGTCCAGCTCGGGCGCCTTGAGTGCCCGGAAACCATGCTTGTGCCAGAACGGCACCGAGCCATTGACCGCGACCAGACTCGTGGTCGCCAGGCCATGAGCGCGCCCGTGTCGCAGGATTTCGCCCACGATGGCCGCTGCGGCGCCGGTGCCGCGCGCCTTGGGCATCAGTGCCAGATCGTGCACGTAATAGGTGTCGGCATCCTCGGGCACAGCACCCAGCAGCGTATTGAGCGCCGGCAGCTGCTTGAAGCGCCAGGGGTGGCTGAGCAGATAGCCCGAGGCCAGCCCGTCGATTTCGAGCAGGCGCGTCCCATCGGGATAGAGCGCCAGCCGTTCGGCGAACACAGCATCATCTTCGGGAAAGCTCGGATGCACCTGCCGGGCGATTTCAGCCACCGCTGGCAGGTCAGACTTGGTCAGAGGACGCCAGACGATTGTGCTGTTCATGGATGCCCTTAAAAAGCAAAAGGCCCGCGCTGTGAAGCGCGGGCCGATCGATTACAGCGAACAAAGATTACTCTTTGTCGCGATCCTTGAGGGCAGCGCCCAGGATGTCGCCGAGCGAAGCGCCCGAAGCGGACGAACCGTAGTTGGCCACGGCTTCCTTTTCCTCAGCGATTTCCAGTGCCTTGATCGACAGCTGGATGCGCTGGGTCTTGCGATCGTACTGGGTGACGCGTGCGTCGACCTTTTCGCCCTTGGAGAAACGCTCCGGGCGCTGGTCGTTGCGGTCGCGGCTCAGATCCGCACGGCGGATGAACGCAGTCATCTCGCTGTCGGCGATGCGCACTTCGATGCCGCCTTCGTTGACTTCGGTCACGGTGCCGGTGACGATCGAACCCTTGCGGATCCCGCCCTCGGTGCCGGCCGTGTCGGCAACTTCGCCGGTCGACAGCTGCTTGATTCCAAGCGAGATGCGTTCCTTTTCGACGTCAACATCGAGGACCTTGGCCGAAACCATGTCACCGCGGTTGTAGTCTTCAAGGGCCACTTCGCCCGACTTCTGCCAGTCGAGATCGGAGAGGTGAACCATGCCGTCCACATCGCCGTCGAGACCAATGAAC
>JAHJOS010000288.1 GCA_018820005.1 Alphaproteobacteria bacterium
CCTGGCACAGCGCCGGCACCTATCGCATCACCGACGGGCGCGGCGGCGCCGGGCAGGGGCAGCAGCGCTTTGCGCCGCTCAATTCCTGGCCGGACAATGTGAACCTGGACAAAGCGCGGCGCCTGCTGTGGCCGATCAAGCAGAAATACGGCAATGCCATTTCCTGGGCTGATCTGATGGTGCTCACGGGCAATGTCGCGCTCGAGACCATGGGCTTCAAGCCCTTCGGCTTTGCCGGTGGGCGTGCCGACGTGTGGGAGCCCGAGCAGGACATCTACTGGGGGCCGGAAGGCAAGTGGCTGGCCGATGAACGCTATAGCGGCGAGCGTGACCTGGAAGACCCGTTGGCCGCGGTGCAGATGGGGCTGATCTACGTCAATCCTGAAGGCCCCAATGGCAATCCGGACCCGATCGCAGCGGCACGCGACATTCGCGACACCTTTGCGCGCATGGCGATGAATGACGAAGAGACAGTGGCGCTGATCGCCGGCGGCCATACCTTTGGCAAGACCCATGGTGCCGGTGATGCCGCCCTGGTGGGCGCCGAGCCCGAGGCGGCCGGCATCGAACTGCAGGGCCTGGGCTGGCACAGCACACATGGCACGGGCGTGGGTGGCGATGCCATCGGCAGCGGCCTTGAAGTGACCTGGACCACGACGCCGACGCAGTGGAGCAACAACTTCTTCGACAATCTGTTCAATTTTGAGTGGGAACTGACGCGCAGCCCGGCAGGGGCGCAGCAGTGGACGCCCAAGAACGGCGGCGGCGCCGGCTCGGTGCCCGATGCTCATGACGCCAGCAAGCGCCATTCCCCCTCGATGCTGACGACCGATCTGGCCCTGCGCTTTGACCCCGCCTATGAGGCGATCTCGCGCCGCTTCCACCAGAACCCGGATCAGTTCGCCGATGCGTTTGCGCGGGCGTGGTTCAAGCTGACACACCGCGATATGGGCCCCAAGGTGCGCTACCTCGGGCCTGAAGTGCCGGCCGAAGACCTGCTCTGGCAGGACCCGATCCCGGCGTTGAACCACGCGCTGATCGACGCCGCCGACATTGCCACCCTCAAGCACCGCCTGCTGAACGCCGGCCTCAGCGTGTCGCAGCTGGTGACGACGGCCTGGGCGTCGGCGTCGACCTTCCGTGGCTCGGACATGCGCGGCGGGGCAAATGGCGCCCGCGTTCGCCTGGCACCCCAGAAAGACTGGGCGATCAACCAGCCGGCGCAGCTGGCCAAGGTGCTGGCGAGCCTTGAAGCAATCCAGGCCGAATTCAACGCCAGCCAGACCGGCGGCAAGGCCGTTTCGCTGGCCGATTTGATCGTGCTGGCGGGCAGCGCTGCCGTGGAAAAGGCGGCGACCGATGCCGGCTTTGCCCTTGAAGTGCCATTTACGCCGGGCCGGATGGATGCAAGCCAGGCACAGACAGATGTAGAGTCCTTCGCGCCGCTGGAGCCAAAGGTCGACGGTTTCCGCAATGTGCTGGGCAGCCGGCAGCGGCAGTCGGCCGAAGAGGCGCTGGTCGACCGGGCGCAGCTGCTGGGCCTGACGGCGCCCGAGATGACAGTACTGGTGGGTGGCCTGCGCGTGCTCAAGGCGGGCCAGCCGGCCTATGGCGTGCTGACCAATCGCGCCGAGACGCTGACCAACGACTTCTTCGTCAACCTGCTCGACATGGCCACGGTGTGGACGCCGTCGGCCGGCAATGACGGCGTCTATGAAGGGCGCGATCGCAACACGGGCGACTTCAAGTGGAATGCGACCCGTGTCGATCTGATCTTTGGTTCGCACTCGCAACTGCGGGCCCTTGCCGAGGTCTATGGTCAGGGCGATGCCGGCGCCAAGTTCGTGCGCGATTTCGTGGCGGCCTGGGTCAAGGTGATGGATGCCGACCGGTTCGATCGGCACTGATTGCGCGCGCCAATAGCGCAAAGTCGCTGACTGCCTGAACAACGACCCCGGTGGAACCCCACCGGGGTCGTTGTCGTTTGGGGCCGTCGGGTGATGACAATTTGATGCAAATGCCGACTGGCCTCTTCAGGACCCGCAAGCGTGTGGCGCGGCATGTTGGGCTCAAGAATTGTCTTTGGCTGCCCGGAGGTTGACATGAGCGAACTTGACGAAGGACAGCGCGCGTTTTCGAGCTTCCGCGTGCTCAACGGCGAAAACAGCCTGTCGGAGCGCGAGCATTTGTTCCGTAACATGGCCGAGCTGTTCAGCTATGTGTCGGACCGCTGCGACGACGAGCAGGTGGCCCAATATGACGAAGTGCTGTGTCAGTTGGCCGAGTTTGTCGAGGTCGAGGCACGGGCCCATGTTGCCCGGCTGCTGGCGCCGCTCGACCGGGCGCCGGGTACGGTGGTGCTCAAGCTTGCCAATGACGACATCGAAGTGGCGCGACCGCTGCTGGAATTTTCCAATGTGCTCTCCGATGACGATCTGATCGACATCATCGCCAAGCAGACCGAGGCGCATCGCGAGGCGATCGCCGGGCGGGCCCAGGTCGGCGACCGCGTCGGCGAGGCCATTGTCGAGCATGGCCAGAGTGCGTCGGTGGTGCGTCTGGTGCGCAATGCCAATGCCACTATCGATACGGCTATCCTGGAAAAGCTGGTGGCCCGTGCTGCCAACGACCGCGAGATCGCCGCCGATCTGCGCAGCCGTCCGGGTATTGACTGGGCCTCGCTGCGCAAGGAAATCGACGGCGTTGCCAGCAAGGTGCTCGAAACCCTGGGCGAGCTGGATCGCGGTTTTGATCCGGTGGCGGCGGGCAAGGTCAATGCGGTGGTCTACAATCGCATGCGCAATCGCGCCGGCTTTTCGTCCGACGAATGGAAAGTGGCCTATAACCAGGTCAAGGGGCTGAGCGATCGCAAGCAGCTCGATACCCGAGCCCTCGCGCGGTTCGCCCGCTTTGGTTACGGCCACCATTGCGCTGCCGCGCTGACCGTGCTGCTGCATGTCAAACCGGAAGTGTTCGTCAAATGGCTGGCGAGCCAGGATTATGTGGCAGTGACCGTTGCCTTGCGGGCCGCCGGTCTGACTCCAGATCTGTTTGAAGCCATGTTTGCCACGCTGCCCTGGCGCGACCTGCCCAGCGAAGCCGACAAGAGCATGGTTGCCGCACGTTTCGATGCCATCGAGAAGGACGAAGCGACCAATATCTTCCAGCTTTGGCGCGCCCATGAGTTCCGCAAACGCGCGGTCACCGAAGCGCGTGAAGCCGCAAACGCCTGAACCTGACCTGCGGCGCTGCCGTACGCCCAGCCGCTCTCGACCATTCGGGGGCGGCTTTTTTTTGCCTTTGGCGCGCGTGAACGCAACTTCCCCCTAGACCGCGTTGCGATAGAGATATAAAGACATCTTTATATCTATTTCGAGGTCAAATTGGCTGAGCTGGCAGAACTGGTGAGTGTGCTCAAGGCAGCGGGTGAGGGGACCCGGGTGCGCCTGCTCGCCTTGCTCGCCGATGGGGCGCATTCCGTCAAGGACCTTACAGAAATCCTCAAGCAGAGCCAGCCGCGCGTGTCGCGCCATCTCAAGCTGTTGGCCGATGCCGGGCTGATCCAGCGCAATGCCGAGGGTGCCTGGGCCTATTACGGGCTGGCGCAGGAGGGCGATGGCGCCGAACTGGCGCAATGGCTGATCAGCCGGCTCGATCCGCAGGATGTCGAACGTCGTCGCGATATCGAACGACAGGCGGCCGTGCGCGCGGGGCATACGGCGCTGGCGACGGAATATTTCGCCAAGGTGGCCAGCAGCTGGGATCTGCTCAAGACGCTGCAGGTGCCCGAGGAGGCTGTGGAGGCCGCTGTGGTCGCCGCGCTGGGGGGGCGGGCTGTCGAAACGCTGGTGGATCTGGGCACGGGCACCGGGCGAATGCTCGAGGTGCTGGCGCCATTCTACAAGCGCGGTATCGGGCTTGATTCCAGCCGCGAAATGCTGGCCGTGGCGCGGTCGCGCCTGGCCGGGGCCGCCATCACCCATGCCCAGGTGC
>JAHJOS010000289.1 GCA_018820005.1 Alphaproteobacteria bacterium
GATGGAACGGCAAAGAAGCTTGCCGGCGACTTCTTCGCCAAATTCAGCGAGATTGTTGGACCGGAACCGGTCGTTGAAGACACGGCGACCGAAGAAGTCGCGACAAAGAAGAGTTGGGTTGGCCGCTTGCGCGGGTCTCTTTGATTTAACCCCTGCAGCGTCCGTTCTGGCGCAATTTCTCCGGAGACGTGGATGCCGAAGGGTGGCGATGAGCATCTGATGTATGACACGGCGGCGATCGTTCTTGCGGCGGGTCTGTCCAGTCGGATGGGGCCGGTGAACAAGTTGCTGGTCGAAATCAACGGCACTCCGATGATACGGGCAACTGTGTCTGCCTGTGCCGAGATCTGCGATGCGCCAGTGACAGTCGTGACCGGCCATCAGGCTGCTTTCATCGTGCAGGTACTTGACGGGTTGAATGTCAGCTTCATCTACAATCCGTACTTTGCCGAGGGGCAGCAAGGCTCCGTGGCCGCCGGATTGAAGGCCGCGCCGGAGGCTAAGGCAACGCTCGTCGTTCTGGGTGATCAACCGCTTTTGGATTGCGCTGCGCTGGAGAGGCTTCTGGAGGCGCACCGGGCCAGCGATCAATCATGCATCACAATGCCGATGAACGGTGTTGTTCGTGGTAACCCGCTGGTCATCCCTCTGGCGTTGAAGGGGTCATTGATGGCGGACAAAACAAATCCCGGATGTCGATGGTTCACGCGGGACAATCCGGCCAAAGTCAACGCGGTAGCACTTCAGAACCCTGCATATTTCACAGATCTCGACACCCTGGACGATCTAAAATCCTTACAAATTGAACAGGCGCTGCGCAACCGGTGATCCTACTCGCCTTCTATCGGTCCCGTATCGCGCGGCATCTGGGTCGGATGCTGGGTGCCACAATTGCCTCGATCACTGCGGTGGGCTTCGTCAATTTGGAGTTCCTGCAGTTGACATCAACGCCGCGCTCCGGCTTGAATTCCTCAACTTCGCGTAGGTTCACATTGAACCGGACGTAGTGCCAAACAACGGGAGCGATGATCTGGGTCTGAAAGCGGTGGCGCATGTAGATGATGTTCTGAGTTTGCATGGGTACCACCTTTGCCGACATTGCTACACCAGACCCGTTGGCCGGCTAATGTGACAACACCGTCTCGTTAGACAGTCTGCCGCTTGCCCTTCATCGCCTGCAAGTCGACGACGATCTCGGATCAAACAGCCCTTGCATCGACGTCGTGAGGTCGACATCGGATAAATGTGGAAAAATCACTGCGTTAAAAATGCGGCTGTTACGACATATCTGCGCTTACTTGGACACAGAACGCCTGGAGAAACCGGTCTACGGCGCGTTCGATCGCCTGACTTGGGTCTTCCGGAGAAGGCATACGATAGATGTGCTGCCGAATTCCGATATAGACGATACCACCATGCAGGTTCCAAAGATCTTCCATGTCGGGTGTCATGGATTTGGCTGAGGCGACGCGTATTTCTTCCAACAGCGGTTGAAGAATCATCTTGTGCATATGGTCAAGATAGCGGCGATTAAGCTCCGCCCCGGCGAGACCGGAGAACATGAAGATCCGCATCCATTCATACTCGAAAATTAGACTGCTGTAATCGGTGTAAAAAGCCAGCAAGCGCGTACGCAGTGGCACGGCCCTGTCACTCAATCGACGCGGCCAGGCTGGAGAAAGGCGGTCGATATAGACCTGCGCATAAACAGCCTCGATTAGCGCATCCTTGCTCTCGAAGTAGTTAAAGAGCAAAGATTGTGTGATGCCCAGATGAGTGGCAAGATCGCGGGTTTTGCCCTCCAACCCGACTTTTGCAAAAAATGCCACGGCCCCGTTAACAATCTTTTGACGCCGTTCGTCTGGGGGCAAGCGCCGCCGTTTGGCCGTTGAACTGATGCTTCCAGTGGGTTCCATTTCCATGCCTCAGATTGTGCTCAGAAAAATTCTGCTTGCAATCATAATCCTTTTAAAGATCATATGATCAATAAGGTTGATCAAGTGACCAAGAACTGGCGCGGGGGAGCGTCGGTGTCGAGGGAGGAAATCTGATGAAAGCTTCGGCGGGCGGCTATGCCCGAGCAACCGACCTGTCTCATGCGTTGGAGCTCTTGGCTTCTTCGGAGGGGGTAGGTCGTGTGCTTGCTGGCGGGCAAAGTCTCATTGCGGCGATGAATATGCGCCTTTCAACCGGCGACATGCTGGTCGATATTTCGCGCCTTTCAGAACTCTCGGGTGTGAAAGACGAAGGAGAAACCCTGCGTATCGGCGCGCTAACCAAACATGTCGAGATCGGGCGAGATCCGCTGATCCGCGCAAATGC
>JAHJOS010000290.1 GCA_018820005.1 Alphaproteobacteria bacterium
CCAGCGCCTCGTTGTCGTCGAGCTTGGCGCGATGGGCGAGGCCTCGCGTCCATGCAAAGATCGATGCAGTGGAATTGGTCGAGGTTTCCTTGCCCTGCTGGTGCTGGCGGTAGTGACGGGTCACGGTGCCATGGGCGGCTTCGGCTTCCACGATCTTGCCATCGGGGGTGGCCAGAACCGAGGTCATCAGGCCGAGCGAGCCAAAGCCCTGGGCGACGATATCGGACTGCACGTCGCCATCATAGTTCTTGCAGGCCCAGACATAGCCGCCGGACCACTTGAGGGCCGAGGCCACCATGTCGTCGATCAGGCGGTGCTCGTACCAGATCTTCTTGGCTTCGTAGCGTTCCTTGAACTCGGTGTCGTAGATCTCCTGGAAGATATCCTTGAAGCGACCATCATAGGCCTTGAGGATGGTGTTCTTGGTGGAGAGATAGCAGGGGACGCCGCGATCGAGCGCGTAGTTCAGCGAGGAATAGGCGAAGTCGCGGATCGAATCGTCGAGGTTGTACATGGCCATGGCCACGCCGGCGCCGGGGGCCTGATAAACCTCGTGCTCAATGACGTTGCCGTCTTCGCCGGTGAACTTGATGGTCAGCGTGCCCTTGCCGGGGAAGCGGAAATCGGTGGCGCGGTACTGATCGCCAAAGGCATGGCGGCCCACGATGATCGGCTGGGTCCAGCCTGGCACCAGGCGCGGCACGTTCTTGCAGATGATGGGCTCGCGGAAAATCACGCCGCCCAGAATGTTGCGGATGGTGCCGTTGGGCGACTTCCACATCTTCTTGAGCTTGAATTCCTCAACGCGCTGCTCATCGGGGGTGATGGTGGCGCATTTGATGCCGACGCCATGCTTCTGGATGGCATGGGCGGCATCGACCGTGATCTGGTCGTTGGTGGCGTCGCGGCTTTCCACGCTCAGGTCATAATATTCAATGGGCAGATCGAGATAGGGGTGGATGAGTTTGTCCTTGATCGCCTGCCAGATGATCCGGGTCATCTCGTCGCCGTCGAGATCGACCACCGGGTTTGCGACTTTGATTTTGCTCATCGGAAATATCTCCCTGAAATCCGCATGTTGACCTCTTGGCCATGTTCGCAGCCCGTATAGCATTGGCTTTGGGACCGCGCAAAGGTGGTGTACGGCAAGGGGGCATGCCAGTTGACACCGTGCATATGCACGACTACCTGTCCCCGCATGCAGGACGAATTCGACCTCTGTCTGGTGCTGAACGCGCGTATGGCCGCAAGGGCCGTTACGCGCCTGGCCGACCGCAAGCTGCGCAGCTTCGGTATTACCGCCGCCCAGTTCAGTATCATGACCTCGCTGATAGAGCACCCCGGACGGTCGGTGACGCAAATGGCCAGCGCCATTGCCATGGAGCGTTCGACGCTGTCGCGCAATCTGGCGCTGCTGGAGCGGCGCGGGCTCATCGCCTGGGCGTCGGCCGAGCGGGGCAACAGCCGTATCGGCCAGTTGACAACGCAGGGCGCAGAAATGGTCGAGCAGGTCCTGCCGGCCTGGCGTGAACAGCAGGCAGAAATGCGTGCCGCGCTCGCTGCACCCGATTTTTCCACCGTCATCGCCGCCTTGCGGCAGGTGGCCCGCCTCTAAAGCCCGGATAGCCGGGAAACAATATGCAAAGCCCACCAGGAGAGTGCCTATGCTGAAGCCAGATCCGTCCGACCCGATCGTTGTTACCGGCATGGGCGTTGTCTGCCCGCTGGGCGTGGGCGTGCCCACCATGTGGGAGCGGTTGACAGCGGGCCGCAGCGGCATCGTGCAGAACGACCGCTTCGACACCACTGGCTTTGGCGCCAGCATTGCCGGGCTGGTGCCGGCCAAGGCCAATGACCCGCAGGGGTTCGACCCCATCGATTTCATCGATGGCAAGGACGTCAAGAAGATGGATCTGTTCATCCAATATGCCATCGGCGCGGCCACCGAAGCACTTGATCAGGCCAATTGGCATCCCACGTCGCCAGAAGACCAAGCGGCGACCGCCACGATCATCGGCTCGGGCGTGGGCGGCTCGCCAGTGATGGCGCGGGCGGTCGAAACCATCAACACCAAGGGCGCGCGGCGGCTGTCGCCGTTTACCGTGCCGTCGTTCCTGGCCAATCTGGCCGCGGGCTGGCTCTCGATCCTGCACGGGTTCCGCGGACCGATCGGCACGCCGGTGACCGCCTGCGCCGCCTCGGCCCAGGCCATTGGCGATGGCATGCGCCTGATCATGACGGGCGAGGCCGAAGTGGCTGTCGTCGGTGGCGCAGAAGGCTCGGTGGACCCCATCAGCGTGGGCGGTTTTGCGGCCTCGCGCGCGCTGGCGACCACGTTCAACGACCGGCCACAGGAAGCGTCTCGGCCTTTCGACAAGGGCCATGACGGCTTTGTGCTGGCTGAAGGCGCTGCCGTGCTGGTGATCGAAAAGCTGAGCCACGCCAAGGCGCGCGGCGCGACGCCGCTGGCCATTCTGGCAGGCTATGGCACCTCGGCTGATGCCTACCATCTGACCTCGGGTTCGCCGGACGGCGCCGGGGCGCAGGTGGCCATGCGCAATGCCCTGACCATGGCAGGCGTGAACCAGGCCCAGATCGGCTATGTGAATGCGCATGCCACCTCGACGGCAGTGGGCGATGCGGCCGAGATCGCCGGCATTTCGGCCGTGTTTGAAGGCCGTGGCAAGGATCTGGCCGTGTCCTCCACCAAGTCGGCGACCGGGCATATGCTGGGCGCTGCCGGTGCCTTCGAAGCCGTGGTGACGGTGCAGGCACTGCGCGAAGGCGTGTTGCCGCCCACCATCAACCTCAATGACCCCGAAGACGGCGCCAACAAGTTCGACCTGGTGCCCAATGTGGCCCAGACCAAGCAGGTGGATTATGCGCTGTCGAACTCGTTCGGCTTCGGCGGCGTCAATGCCGCGCTGGTGTTCGGCCGCATCTAGGCGATAACGCCAATCAATCTTTGCCCTTGCCGCCCTTTGACCTGGGCGGCAAGGTGCGCACGAAAGCCAGGGCTATTTCGATCCAGGCCTGTAGGTCCTCGTCGTCTTCGAGCGCATCGCCCGAGACCTGCACATAGCCTGACATGATGCGACCGGTCATGCTCATGACGCCGGCACCGGGCCGGGTGAGTGCTTCGGCCTGGGCCTCTTTGCCAGTGCGAACCAACAGGGCGCCATCCTTCATCGTCGCGACCAGCATATTGCCATCGAGCATGAAAGCGATGGCGCCGAACATCTTTTGCTCGCGTAATACCAGGCGCGGTGGAAACAGGGCTCGAATACGGTCGCAGAGTTCATCTGATGCCAGGCTCACGGCTCTGAATCCCGATAGCGTTGATGTCGGGCCAGATGGTCACTGACCAGATCCCAGGCCTGCTGGCTGCGGGCAAAGATCAGCTGGCGCGGCGCGAACCAGTCGGTCTGGCCGGCAAAGAAACCCACGGCCAACATGCGCAGATCCGGCGCACGGCTCGATTGCCCATAGAGCGGCGTGCCGCATTCGCCGCAGAAGTGCCGCGTGAAGGTCGCCCCCGAATCGGCTGTTCGTGCTGCCGATTTCGGCGTGCCGGTCACGCCCAGCGCCGTTGCTGGCACCAGCGCAACCGTCGAATGGCCGCTGCCGGTAGCGCGTTGGCAGTCGAGGCACGAGCACAGCAGCATCGAGACCACCTGACCTTCGACCGCCATGGCAATGGCGCCACAGGCGCAACTGGCGGCAAGTTTGACGGTGGGGCGGTTGGTTGCGGTCATGGATTTTAGGCTGGCATGGAGCGCAGGCGGGGGCAAGAGCTGGGCGCTTGCGTTTGGCCGCAACAATGGCAAAAGTGCCGCACCCAAAAGGGGGGATGGCATGGCGCTCTACCCGGACTTTCCATTGCGCACGGACCGCCTGCGTCTGCGCCCGTTTACCCGGGGTGACGTCGACGCGGTGTTTGCCTATCGGCGGCAAGAGGACGTGGCGCGCTATCTGTTCGATGGCCCGCTCAGCCGGGATGAGTGCGCCCTGGCTGTGCAGCAGCGCACAAGCCAGATCGGTTTCTCGAGCGAGGGCGACAAGATCGTGCTGGCGGTCGAATTGGCCGAGCAGGGCGCGCTGGTGGGCGAAATGTCGTTGATCTGGCGCAGCCAGGAGGCACGACAGGGCGAAATCGGCTGGATACTGGCCCCTGCGCATCAAGGGCAGGGTTATGCCACTGAAGCGGCCAATGCCATGCTCGACCTGGCTTTCGGCCCCTGCGACATTCACCGTCTCTCCGCGCGGTGTCATTCCCGCAACGGGCCATCCTGGCGGCTGATGGAGCGGCTGGGCATGCGGCGCGAAGCGCATTTTCGCGAGCATGCCGCCTTCAAGGGCGGCTGGGACGATGAGTTCATCTATGCCATGCTGTGGCCGGAGTGGCAGGCAATGCGGCAGCAGACGCGATCGTGATCGCGCTGCAACGGCGCGCGGGGTTTGCGTCTCGTGGCCAAAACACGGTATGTGCGCGCTGACGAACGGATTGGGCGCCCATGGCCGGAACTGACTCCTCCATCAAAATCGACCTGCTGCCAACGCCGGTGGTGATCCTGTGCGAGCCGCAGCTGGGCGAAAATATCGGCACCGCCGCGCGGGCCATGGCCAATTTCGG
>JAHJOS010000725.1 GCA_018820005.1 Alphaproteobacteria bacterium
CTTCTTCTCTGTTTGAAGTCTTTGCATCTCTTTTGAGAGAACCCAGTTGTTGTCTATAGCATTGAACGGCATAACAAAAACGAACACTTCAATTAGTGTCCGCCGTGGTCTGGTAAGGACTATGTTATTTTACTCTATATCACTTCAAACATCTTTGTCAAGTTTTCTTCTTTTCCAAGGCCAGTAATCAATCTGTATTCCTTGAAACACCCCATCAAGGTCAAAGTGTATAATAGTCTTTCCCCGCTTAACTCCAGTCAATCCTCCTGAAACAATAAGAGCTTCAAAGATTTCAACGAACCTTGCTTTATGTTCTTGTGTAATCTCCCCCACATTCTCAATGTTCTTCAATTCCAATCTGATTTCCATAGTTAAAAAGGAACATCCCGATCAGCGTAATATGGCAGAACAGGGCTTTGAGATTGCTTTGTGGGAACTTTCAGAGACGACTTAAAAGAGTAAATGGCATACCTCATTGCATCCATCAAATGGTCGTTGAACTTCTCTGGCTCATCCTTTTCTGTCTTGCCTTCTTCTGGCTCTGGGTAATGATACATAGACATTTCAGCCAATGTTTCCACGCAGTTATTGCATACCCTAAACCTCTTTTCCCGAATGAGTTGCTGAATGAAACTTATGCCTCCCTGCAAATCTTTGTTGGTTGCCATCACAGGGACTCCAGCTCTCCTGCATTCCTCAATCCTGTCTGGTTCTGCTGGGTCTGGGAATACGTGGGTTATCTTGTGTTCTGTTAGCTTGTTGTTGATAACCTGTATAATCTCTGCTGTCGTTTGTTCTGCCTGCTTCCATTCATCTGCAATAAACCATTCATTGTCCCTGAAGTACAGAACTGAAATAGATGCTGGATTTCTGTATCCCCAGTCCACTCCCATAATCCTTGCTTCTGTTTTAATAAGAACATCCAAAGGGGCGACTTCAAGCTCTTTTGGCAAGTCATACACCAGCCCTGTCATCTTCTCAAACCTTCCCTCGTACCTCCTTGCAAACTCTTCTGACCTCAACCTCTGCTTTTCAGCGTCGTAAAACTCTTGAGAAAAGTAAGGGTTGTCTATGCTTCTCCAAGTAAAGAAAGAAAGGGATGCATCCTGCTTGTTCAGCCATCGCAGATAGAAATCCTGATATAGCCATCCCATATTGTATGGCGTGGTTGTGATAAGTATCTGTCCTCCAGTCATTGACACACGAGAACGCACAACTGTCCAGGTAAGAACTGATGTCATTCCTCCTTCATCAACCCAAGCCCAATGAGCTGTTATCCCTTCAATGCCAAGAGGATTGTCTGCTGAACGGATGAATACTGTGCCGCCAGTAGGAAGGTTTATCTCTCCTTTCTGCTCTTTGTAGTACCGCCTTAATTCTGGGAATATCTCAAAGAACTTCTTTAATGTTGCTTGCTGTAATATCTTGTAAGTCGGAGCAATGATAATCCCGTTCTTGTCCGGGAACTCTGTTATCTTCTTTCCCGCCCAGTGAGCCCCAAGGAATGTTTTGCCTGATTGAACTCCAGCTACCGCAGCCCCAAACTGCGTATTAAAGACAAATGCGTCATATTGCGGTCCAAAGAATTTAACTCTTCGTTCCCTTGTCTTTGTCATCTTTCTCTATTACTATCTTGAAAGGTAATTCTGGATTGCTTCCCAAGTTCAAATCTGTTGGAGGTTTAGGATCAATCATAGTCCATACCAAGTCCTTTCTGTTAGCTAATAACCAAGTGATAATCTCCTCTGTCTGTTCTGGGTTTGCATCAAGCTGTTTAATAATCAAAGAAGTCAAAGAGAACTTACCTTTTGCTCTACCTTCAGGATTTCCGCTCTCTCCTTTTTTAAACCTTGTTTTCGGTGATGGATTTGGATTTGACATTCTTGTTTTTTTCCTGCTCTAGCAGGTATATCATATTCTTTCTTGATCATTTCTTTAATTCTCCATAAACAATAGATACTTGCGAGTTTATATTCTTTGTCCTAAAGCTCCCTTGCTTAAAATCGCTTGGAGGTCTTTGCCTAAATCTGAATGAGGTGGAAGTTTCCCTTGCGGTATAAATCCTGTCAGCATATTTTCTTGCAATCTTTTCTGCATCTTTTCTCGTCATTCCTTTTTTCTTCTTCACAATAATGGATTGTTTTGCCATCATATTGGTTTTGCAGGAGAACCTATCCAAGTTTCCCCTGCTGGTATATCCTTTAATACTACAGCTCCCATA
>JAHJOS010000291.1 GCA_018820005.1 Alphaproteobacteria bacterium
GAGGCCTCGATCATCCAGTCGCGCCACCGGGTCCCGGAAGAGACCATGCGCGAGGACCAGATCCTGGTGCTCCAGGTGCCCAATCCCGAGCCGCTGCGCGGCGTCGAACCCAATATGTCGATCGCCCGCCAGATGCACGCCGATGCCGATTATGGCCGGCTTTGGCTCACACTTTATGAGCAGCTCGTCCGCAAGGGCCGCATCATGCAGGGCGCGGCCTATCCGAGCCTGGTCAACGGCCGCCATGTGATGACGCCATCGCCGATCCCGCGCTGGGACGTGCCCAAGCTCAACATGGCCAAGCACCTGACCTTCCTGTCCGCCGGGCGCGAAAAGCGCCTCCACGCAGTACCGCCCTACACAAAGGTGGAGCCGCTGGTCTTCTCCGACCGGCCCTATCGCGTCGAGGATCACCAGGACTTGGTGTGCCGGCGCTCGGGCATTGCAGGCTATTTCATGAATGAAATTCCGCAGGACGATGGCAGCTCCAGCTTCGAAGTCTCCGACAGCAATCTGGGCATCAAGGCGATCCGCCGTGCCGAGGGCGAGACAGTCGACATCGGCCAGACCTGGTATCGCAGCGGGGAGTTCTCGGCATGAGCATTGATATGAGCGTGTCGCCGGCACCACTTCTGCCACCGCAGCTGATGCAGACCGAGGCCCTGTTGACCATGCGCGGCCTCAGCCGCACCTACGGCGCGGTTCGCGCCCTGCGCAATGTCGACGTCACCGTCTATCCGGGCGAGGTCATGGGCGTGGTCGGCGAGAGCGGTTCGGGCAAGTCAACGCTCTTGCGGATGATGAACCTGGAGGATACCCCCGATCGCGGCGACTATCGCCTGCGCCTGCGCGATCGCGATGATGGCAATCTGTTTGAGCTCGGCCGCTACCAGCGCCGCATGCTGTGCGCGCACCATATCGGCATCGTCTACCAGAACCCCCATCTCGGCCTGCTGATGCGCCACAGCTCCAGCGGCAATGTCGCTGAGCGTCTTCTGATCGCGGGCGAGCGCAGCTTCGACGTCCTGCGCAGCAAGGCGCGCGATGCGCTCGACGCCTCCGAGTTCCCATTGGACCGCATGGATTCGCGCCCCGCCGAGCTCTCGGGTGGCATGCAGCAGCGCGTGCAACTGGCCAAGGCCATTGCCCTCGAACCGGCGCTGCTGCTGCTCGATGAGCCGACCACCGGCCTCGATGTCAGCGTGCAGGCCCTGGTGCTCGACACGCTCAAGCGCCTGCAGCGCGACCGGCAGATCACCATGGTCCTGGTCAGCCACGACCTGGGCGTCATCCGCACCATGGCCGACCGCGTGCTGGTCATGCGCCATGGCGAGGTCGTGGAACAGGGGCTGGCCGATCAGGTGTTCCAGGATCCCCAGCACCCCTACACCCAGCAACTCGTCCACGCCAAACTCTAGGGATCATGATGGAAACCACCGAACCGCTGCTGCGTGTCCAGGGTCTGGGCAAGACCTTCCGCATGTATCATCTGGACAGCATGCTGCATGCCTTCGAAGGCATCAGCTTTGATCTCCATGCCGGAGAATTCCTGCTGCTCAAGGGCCGCAATGGCGCGGGCAAGTCCACGCTACTCCGCACCCTGTGGCGCAGCTACCTGCCGGTCGAGGGCCATATCTGGTACCGCTCCCAGCTCGGCATGATCGATCTCGCCCGCGCCGCCGATGTCGATATCGCCCTGCTGCGCCGACAGGAGATCGGCTTTGTCACACAGTTCCTGACTGCCCGACCCCGTGTTGCCGCCCAGGACATCGTTGCCGAGCCGCTGCGTCTGGCCGGTCACGCCCCTGAGGAAGCACTTGACCAGGCCCGTCACTGGCTCGGCGAATTCGGCGTGCGCCCCGAACTCTGGCGCGCCTATCCCAGCACCTTCTCGGGCGGGGAGCAGCAGAAGGTCAACCTCGCCCGTGCTCTCATCCTGCCGCAGCGCCTGCTGTTGCTGGACGAACCCACCGCCTCGCTCGATGCCGGCGCCCGCGCTGCGCTGGTGCGCCGCCTCGCCGATCTCAAGGCGTCCGGCGTCGCCATCATCGGCGTGTTCCATCATCCGGGCGATGTCGCCGAGCTCATCGATCGCGAGATCGACCTTGCAACCCGCGCCATAGCCGACGACAGCGAGAGGATCGACCATGTGGCTCTCTGATTTCCGCATTGTGCTCAATGACTCCATCATCGAGCATGGCGCCCTGCGCATCCAAGACGGCGTGATCGCCGAGATCCGCCACTCCCCGGTGGACGATGCCGATATCGTCGGCGCGGGCCTGCTGCTGATGCCGGGCATGATCGACATGCATGGCGACATGATCGAGCGCGAGATCGAGCCACGCCCCGGCGTGCGCATGCCCATGGAACTGGGCCTGCGGGACCTCGATCGCAAACTGGCCAATTCGGGCGTTACCACCGCCTACGCGGCTGTCTCGTTCAGCCCCGGCTCGACCTATGGCCACATGCGCAGCTATGAATTCACCAGCGAGATGATCCGCGCCGTGCGCGCCCACGCGTCCAGCCTGCTGATCGACCATCGCGTGCATGCCCGCTTCGAAGTGACCTTTCCCGCCGCCCTGTCGGTGGTCAAGGAGCTGATCGCCGAAGGCTCGGTGGACCTGATTTCCCTGTGTGACCACACCCCCGGCCAGGGCCAGTATCGCGACCTGCCGCTGCAGGCCGCCAATATGGCCAAGTCCAAGGGCATCTCGCTCGAGCAGGCCATGGCCAACCTCAACCAGCGCATTGCCGACCGCCGCGAGACGGCCGGCGACCTCACCGCCACGCTGCGCGCCATCACCCAATATTGCGCCCTGCATGGCGTGCCGGTTGCCAGCCATGACGACGACACGGTCGAAAAAATCGAGCAGATGCAGGCGCTTGGCGCCAATATCAGCGAATTCCCCGTGACGCTGGAGGCGGCCCGCGCCGCACAGGCTCGTGGCATGCTCAATGCCATGGGCGCACCCAATGCGCTGCGCGGCAGCTCCTATTCCGGCAATCTTTCGGCGCGCGAGGCCCATACCCATGGCGTGCTCGACCTGCTCGCGGCCGATTACCATCCGTCAGCCATGCTGCCGGCGGTGCTGGTGCTGGGCAAGACCGACCCCGATGGCCTGCCGGGCGCCACGCGCCTGACCACCAGCAATCCAGCGCGGGCACTTGGCCTTGAGGATCGCGGCAGCATTGCAGAGGGGCTGCGCGCCGACCTCATCATCGCCGACGCTTCCGGTGTTGGTTACGTCCGCGCCACGCTTTCCAAGGGTGCCATCGTCTATTCCGACGGCAGCCTCGGCGCCGGTCAACGCATTCGTCACGGCGATGTCATTCGAATGAGTTAACGCTGTCATGGACGCCTATTAGTCTCGATCCAAGCCCAACGACCAGATGTCCTCTATCAAGGGTGCGACATGCTCGAACTGCGTAAGATCACCAAGACCTTCGGCCAGACCATAGCTGTCAACGACGTCTCCCTGAGCTTCCCGCCTGGGCAGATGATCGGAATCATCGGCCGATCGGGCGCCGGCAAGTCGACCTTGCTGCGCCTGATTAACCGGCTGGCCACCAGCGAGCGCGGCGAGATCGTCTTCGACAAGACCAATATCGTCACCCTGAGCGGGCGCGAACTGCGCCAATGGCGCGCCCGTTGCGCCATGATCTTCCAGCAGTTCAACCTGGTGAACCGGCTGGATGTGCTCACCAATGTGCTGATCGGCCGGATCGGCACCTCCGGCACGCTGCCGGTCATGTTCAAGCACTTCTCGGCGCAGGATCGCGCCGCCGCAGCCCTGGCGCTGGATCGGCTGGACCTGCTGCCCCAGGCGCTGCAGCGCGCCGATACGCTGTCGGGCGGACAGCAGCAGCGCGTCGCCATCGCCCGGGCGCTGATCCAGAATCCCAGCCTGATCCTGGCTGATGAGCCCATCGCCTCGCTCGATCCGCGCAATGCACGCTTCGTCATGGAGGCGCTGCGCAAGATCAACCAGGAGGACAAGATCACCGTCATCTGCAACCTGCATACGCTCGACGCCGCGCGCGCCTATTGCGATCGCATCGTGGGCATGGCGCAGGGCAAGGTGGTGTTCGACGGCACGCCCGACAAGCTCACACGCCAGGCCGTGCAAGCCATCTATGGCGATGCCGGCGACGCCGACGTGGACGAAAACCTGACTTCGACCCTGGGCGCCATGGCGCCAATCCCGGCAGCACCCAGGACGCGAGCATTGGCCGACGCAGCTTTCTAGCGGCGGCCAGAACCCCGACGACACAACCCCCGGAGCCTTACGACCATGAACATGTTCATGCGCCGCACCTTTGCGGCCGCAGTGATGGCGCTTGCCATCGTCTCCCCCGCTCTCGCCCAGGACTGGAAGCAACAGTACCCGGAACTGAGCATCGGTATTTCGTCGGGCGAGAACGAGGCTGACGCCATCGCCCGTACCGAGCCCTATGCCGATTATCTGAGCCGCACCCTGGGCGTGCCGGTCAAGATCGTGCGCGGCACCGACTATGCTGCCGTGATCGAGGCGATGCGCGCCGAACAGATCCAGTTTGCCTCGATCGGCCCGGCCAACTACGCCCTGGCCCGCAAGGTCATGGGTGACCTGGTGGCCCCCGTCGCCGTGTCGCGCGACAAGGAAGGCGCCCTTGGCTATTACTCGGTGATCGCCGTGCGC
>JAHJOS010000292.1 GCA_018820005.1 Alphaproteobacteria bacterium
CATGGCACCAAAGGCCAGCGGGTCGGTGAGGTCGAGCCCGGCAGAATTGCGCCGCGGGGCGAAGATGGCGCCGGGCGCCGGAATTGCCGGGTTGGGCAGGCCCTGAGCCGCGTTGTCGAGCGCCATGAGCTTGGCAATGGGATCCTCTGCCACCGTGGCGGCGGGGATGTGCTCATCGGCGATCTGATAGACGAAAGAGCCATTGGCGCCGTTTTCGAGCAGGCGCCGAACCAGATAGGCCAGCAGATCCTTGTGCGCGCCGACCGGCGCATAAATGCGCGTGCGGGCGGCGTGATTGGTGCGCAGCACCTCATGCAGGCGCTCGCCCATGCCGTGCAGGCGCTGGAACTCGAAGCTGTCGTTGAAGCGCCCGGCGTCGGCGGCCAGATGCAGCACGGCTGCGGCGGTGTGCGCATTGTGCGTGGCGAACTGCGGATAGATATTGCTGGCCGCAAACAGGCGGCGCGCGGCGGCGATATAGCTGACGTCGGTCGATGCCTTGCGGGTATAGACCGGGTAGCCGGGCAGGCCCATCACCTGGGCGCGCTTGACCTCGGCATCCCAATAGGCGCCCTTGACCAGGCGGACCATGATGGTGCGATCCAGCGACTTCGCCGTAGCGTCGAGCCAATCGATCAGGGGCAGCACGCGCTTGCCATAGGCCTGGACGACCACGCCAAAACCGTCCCAACCGGCGAGTTCGGGCGTTGCCAGCACAGCTGCGATGATGTCGAGCGAGAGATCGAGCCGGTCGGCCTCTTCGGCGTCGATGTTGAAGCCCATATTGGCGGCGCGGGCGGCCAGCGCCAATTTGCGCGTGGATTCAACCAGTTCGGTCAAGACCCTTTGGCGCTGGGCGACTTCATAGCGCGGGTGCAGCGCCGAGAGCTTGACCGAAATGCCGGGGTTGTCGCGCACCAGGGGCGCCGTGCAATGCGGCGCGAGGCTGGCGATGGCCGCGGCATAGGCGTCGAAGTAGCGAGTGGCATCTTCGCTAGTACGGGCGGCTTCGCCCAGCATGTCATAGGAATAGCGATAGCCCAGGGCCTCGGGCTTGCGGGCGTTGGTGATGGCCTCATCGATGGTGCGGCCAAAGACGAACTGGCTGCCCAATAGGCGCATGGCCTGGCCCACGGCGGTGCGGATCACCGGTTCGCCCAGGCGAGCGATGGCGCGGTGGAGCGCATTGCGCGGGCCGACTTCGGGGTCGCCCAGCACATCGGCGGTGAGGCTGAGGGCCCAGGACGAAAAATTGACCAACGGGCTGCCGGAACCGCCGAAATGGCTGGACCAGTCGGCGCCACCAACCTTGTCATGGATGAGGGCGTCGACGGTCTCGGCATCGGGCACGCGCAGCAGCGCCTCGGCCAGCGACATCAGCGCTACGCCCTCGTCGGTATCGAGGCCATATTCGGCCAGGAAGGACTCCATCAGGCCCAGGCGATTGCCCTTGCGCACGGCGCTGACCAGCGCCTCGGCATGGCCGGAAATGGCGATGCGGGCTGCGGCGTCCAGCCCGGTGGCAGCGATGAGATCGCGCACAAGCAGGGCTTCGTCGGCCAGATTGCGGTCGCGCATGGCCTGACGGATTTCGGTGATCAGCATGGGAGACCTCTGGTGGGCGCTGGCGGCAAATCCCGTGGTTCGACCGGCGCACCAGGAGACCGGGGGAAGATACAACAGCGCGCATAGGCGTTTCGCCTGATTATGTGGCGATTGACGCGCTGCTGCGTTATCATGAGGTCCATACGCAGGACTTTAGCCCATGAAAACGGTCACCTACGAGACTTTGGACCAGATCGACCGCAAGATCCTGGCCGAACTGGCGCAGGATGGGCGGATCAGCGTCGCAGAACTAAGCCGGCGGGTGAACCTATCCAAGACGCCATGCCAGGCGCGGATCACAAGGCTGGAGCAGGCCGGCTATATCCTGGGCTATCGCGCGGTGCTCGACCCGAGGCGGCTGGGCCTGCCGCATGTGGCCTTTGTCGAGGTCAAGCTCAGCGACACGCGCAAGGGGGCGCTGGCGGCGTTCAACAAG
>JAHJOS010000293.1 GCA_018820005.1 Alphaproteobacteria bacterium
CCGGCTTTCATTCTCACCCAGCTCGGCTGGACCCCCGAGAACATCGCCGACATGGTCACGATCGATGGCAACAAGGTCATCGTCAAGTATGAGGGCGATTTCTCCTCCGCCTTCGTGCTCAACGTGCTGGCCTCGCGTCCGGCCTCCATCGTCGATGAAGTGTTGGTGATGGCCAATGAGACCGCCGGCGACATGGGCAATGCCTGGCTGAACACCCATTCTGCCGGCTCGGGCCCCTTCGTGATGACCGATTTCCGCCCCGCTGAAATCGTCCGCCTCACGGCCAATGAGAACTACTTCCGCGGCGCCCCCGCCATGAAGCAGATCCTGATCCGCCATGTTGCAGAAGCCGCCACCCAGCAGCTGCTGCTCAGCTCAGGCGACGTCGACATCGCCAAGAATCTGACCCCGGACCAGATTGCCGGCCTGTCGGCTGACACCATCAAGGTGGAAACCTATCCCCAGGCCGCCGTGCACTTCCTCTCCTTCAACCAGAAGGACGAAGACCTCACCCCACCCGCCGTCTGGGAAGCTGCCCGCTACCTGGTTGATTATGATGGCATGACCCAGTCCTTCCTCAAGGGCCAGATGGAAAAGCACCAGGCCTTCTGGCCCAAGGGCTTCCCTGGCTCCTATGATGAGACCCCGTTCAGCCTCGACGTCGAAAAGGCCAAGCAGATCCTGGCCGACGCCGGCGTCAAGACGCCGATCAATGTCACGCTCGACGTGATCAATGCCGCGCCTTTCACCGATATGGCGCAGTCGCTGCAGGCCACCTTTGCCGAAGCCGGCATCAACTTCGAGATTCTCCCGGGCACCGGCGCCCAGGTGATCACCAAGTACCGCGAGCGCACCCACCAGGCCATGCTGCTCTATTGGGGCCCCGACTTCATGGACCCGCACTCCAACGCCAAGGCCTTCGCCTATAACTCGGACAATTCGGACGCCACCTACACCGCCACCACCACCTGGCGGAATGCCTGGGCCGTTCCCGAGGCGCTGAACAAGGAAGTCACCGCCGCTCTCGCCGAGCCCGACCAGGCCAAGCGCAATGAGCTTTATATCGACATCCAGAAGCAGACGCAGGCATCCTCGCCCATCGTCATCATGTTCCAGGCTGCGCTGACCATCGCCATGGCCAAGAACGTGGAAGGCTATGTCAATGGCGCGACCTCGGACTTTGTCTACTATCGCCTCGTGACCAAGTAATCGGCACCAAGTAATCGGCGGGCGCCTCCGGGCGCCGCGCCCACCACACGACAGCGGCCCCAAGACGCTGTCGTTTCGGGGCCGGACCACCTCCCTCTTCGTGGCCCGGCCCCATTTGTCTTGCCTCAAGCCCTGACCGCCCCCCAGTCCAGCATCGAGCCCGCCATGAACGCCACTCTGCAAACCCGCCTCGCCAATCTGCGTGCCCGTATGGCGGCCACCGCGACCGATCTGGTGGTCATCGGGCCCTCGAGCCACATGCTCTACATGGCCGACCTCTCGCCGCATGGTGACGAGCGCCCGGTGCTGCTGATGATCAGCCAAAGCTTTGCCGGTTTCCTGATGCCCGCGCTCAATGTCGACAGCGCCCGCCAGCATACCGACCTGCCATTTTTCCCTTGGGCCGATGCCGATGGCCCGGCTGCCGCCCTTGCGGAACTGATTGCCGCCACCGGCATTGACCGCACGGCGCCCTCGATCGTGCTGGACGAAACCATGCGCGCCGATTTCGCGCTGCTGGTGCTCGATACGCTGCCCGGCGCCAGCCGCCGCTTCACCAATGACACGGTGGGCTATCTGCGCTCGCGCAAGGACACGGCTGAGTATAACGCGCTCAAAAAGAGCGCCGTGCTCAACGATGCCGCCATGGCCGCCGGCTTTGCCGCGCTGCGCCCGGGCATCACCGAGCGCGAAGTGGCCACCGCCATCCGCGATTTCTACAAGGCCAATGGCGCCTCCACCGAGTTCTGCTCGGTGTGCTTTGGCCCCAATGGCGCCTTCCCCCATCACCACACCGGCGAGACCAGGCTGGCCGAGGGCGATGCCGTGCTGATCGACACAGGCGCACGAATCTATGGCTATCCCAGCGACATGACCCGCGTTGGCTTCTATGGCTCCGCGCCCGAGGGTTTTGGCCAGATCCACTCGATCCTTGATCGCGCGGTCGAGGCCGCCATCGCCGCCGCCAAGCCGGGTACTCCGGCCAGCGCTGTGGACAAGGCCGCCCGCGACGTCATCACCGCGGCCGGCTACGGCCCCAATTTTCTGCACCGCACCGGCCATGGCCTGGGCATCGACATCCACGAGACGCCCTATATCACCGCCACTTCGGACACGCTGCTCGAAGAGGGCATGGTGTTCTCCATCGAGCCGGGCATCTACCTGCAAGGCCGCTTCGGCCTGCGGCTCGAGGAGATCGTCATCATCCGCAATGGCGTCGCCGAAATCCTCTCCGACATGCCGCGCCGCGCTGTGGCTGTCGGCTGATGCCTGCGACCGTGGGGCAGGCCCCGGTCCTCACCACCGAACGCCTGATCCTGCGCCCGCATGCGGCCGATGATTTTGCCGCCTGCTGCGCCCTCTGGGCCGATCCCGAGGTCACCCGCTTCATCGGTGGACGGGCCAGCACGCCTGAAGAAGTCTGGGCCCGGCTCTTGCGCTATGCCGGGCTCTGGTCACTACGCGGCTACGGCTATCTCCTGGTCACTGATCGCTCAACAGGCGCGCTGGTGGGCGAGGTGGGTCTCGCCGATTTCCAGCGCGACATTACCCCAGCCTTTGGCGCGACGCCCGAGGCCGGCTGGGTGCTGCTGCCGCAGTATCATGGCAAGGGCCTGGCCCGCGAAGCGCTGGCGGCGCTGCTGGCCTGGGGCGATAGTCATATCGCCCGCACCGTCTGCATGATCGATCCGGCAAATGCGCCTTCCCTGGCCCTGGCAGCGCGGCTCGGCTACGCCGAATATGCCCGCACCAGCTACAAGGACCACGCCACCATTCTGCTCGAGCGCCTGGCGGCGAAAGCCTAGGCGCGCAGCAGCGGGGCATTGCCCGCGACGTCGCGCTCCAGCACCAGCACACCATCGACCACGCGCAGCCGACCATGGTGGATCGCCGTGCGCCGCGCCGCGATATCGGGCGGGCCCTCGGCCTGGCTGTGCTCGTTCCATTCGGGATGGGTGAAATAGTAGAGCACGGCGTGCTCGCCCACCACGACAACGTCGGCATGGCGTACCAGCCGCCTGTCGTCCCCGGCTGTGCCCGGCACATCGCCGATCAGCCCCTGCCAGTGCCAGCTGCGCGCATCGCTGGAGCGATAGACGCCCTGGCCGCGCCACTCGTCCACGATCATCCAGTGCCAGCTGCCCAGCACGAAGACATTGGGGCCCTCATGCCCGCGCCCGCCCTTGTCGCCGGGGATCACCTCGCCCTCGACCGTCCAGTCCATCAGGTTGGGGCTCGTTGCGGCCCAGGTGGCAGAATGGTTGTTCTCGTCCTTGTACCACAGCCGCCAAAGCCCATCGGGGCAGGGCGCCACTGCAGCATCGATC
>JAHJOS010000294.1 GCA_018820005.1 Alphaproteobacteria bacterium
CCTATGTGTCGCTGGAACGCGCCGTGGAATTTGCCAATTGCTGGGGCTCGGACTTCCACCAGGCTGGCGAGGCGGGCCACATCAACGTCGCCTCCGGCCACGGCCCCTGGCCCGAGGGCCTGCTGATGTTCACCCGCCTGATGCAGCGGCTCTAATGGACGGCTATTCCATTGAGGCGGGCCCACCGGCGCTCGAGGATTACCTGCGCCTGCGCATCGCCGCGGGCCTGAGCCCCAAGACGGTCGAACAGGCCACCGCAGGCCTGCCCAATACCTGGTACGGCGTCACAATCGTCCATGCCGGCCGCACCATCGGCATGGGCCGCATCATCGGCGATGGCGGCACGGCGTTCCAGATCGTCGATATTGCGCTGGAGCCCGCCCACCACGGCAAGGGCCTGGGCAAGGCCATCATGGCAGCGCTAATGGCGCACCTCAACGCCCACGCGCCCGAAGGCGCCTATGTCAGCCTGATCGCCGATGGCGATGCGCGCCACCTCTACGCCAAATACGGCTTCGAGCCGGTGATGCCAGCCTCCATCGGCATGGCGGCCAGGGTCACGCGTCCGGCCTGACGCATAGGTTTTTGCAGGGCGCTGCGACAGCACGATCGAACATGGCCCATGGCCGTCGGTTGTGCGCTTCCCCATCACCGCCAGACCAATGCCACGATGCGCTCTCACCCGCTGCAATCATGGCAAAATTGGCCGTTTCCGGCTTACATTTATGTAAGTTGAGACCGCCGCGGGACGGGTCTAAATGTTTGATCGCTGGTTTGGAAACGCCGGCAGGACACATCGGTCCTGCGACACGACGGACCCTGAAAACCGGCAAATGATGGGCCTCGTGCCCCCCAAGTCTGATGGATTTTCATCATGCGCAAACTTGTAGCTTCTGCCCTTGTAGCCCTGCTTGTCGCCGCTCCCGGCGCCGCCTTTGCAGCCTCTGCCACGCCGGCGCCGGCGGCCACGTCAGCCGCTGCCGAAATGTCGGCCTCCGGCATCGTCAAGGCATTCAGCCCAACGACACATTCGCTGACCCTGGCTGACGGCAAGGTGTACCAGCTCCCCGGCACCTTCAAGGACCCGGGCATCAAGGTTGGCTCCAAGGTCACCGTGCACTGGAAGCAGAACGGCACTATGATGGACGCGAGCAGCGTCTCGCTCGGCTAACGCCAGCAAAAAAGGAGCCGGCGCATTGCACCGGCTCCCTTTCGAATTTGTCGACAGATCTAGGGCTCAGCCCTCAGAGGCGACCTGCTCGTTGGCAAGCTGAGCCAGCTGCAACATCTTGGCGCGAATCACATCGTCGCCGACGCTCAGCCCCTTGGCCTTGATGTCGCCGGACACCTTGCGGAACACGTCCTCGTCGCCGGCTTCCTCGAAGTCTGCTGCAACCACTTCGGCCGCATAGGCCGTCGCTGCGTCGCCGGTATGGCCCAGCAGTTCGGCGGCCCAGATGCCCAGCAGCTTGTTGCGCCGCGCCTCGGCCTTGAATTTGGTCTCCGCGTCGAAGGCAAACTTGGCTTCCTGCCCCTTCGCCCGATCATCAAACTGGCTCATGCCATTCTCCCGCTTGCCTATGACAATGCCGCCTTACAGGCGTTCGTCCATCGACATAGGCGGTTCAGGCAGGCAAATCAACGACTCCTCCCACGCTGCGACCTTTCGCTCAATCAAAGCGCACGCAGGTTCGCTATCCCCGGCAAAGATGCAAAAGAGCTTGCTTTTTCGCATGGTTCTAGCGCATGAAGCGGCCAAATTCCCCACCCCAAACGTTCCGGATTTGCAATGAACCGTCGACGCAAAATCTACGAGGGCAAGGCCAAGATCTTGTTCGAAGGTCCCGAGCCCGGCACTCTGGTTCAGTATTTCAAGGACGACACCACCGCCGGCGACGGCGCCCGTCATGAAATCATCGACGGCAAGGGCGTGCTGAACAACCGGATTTCCGAATTCGTGTTCACCAAGCTCAACGGCCTGGGCATCCCGACTCACTTCATTCGCCGCATCAACATGCGCGAGCAGCTGATCAAGGAAGTGGAAATCATTCCGCTCGAGATCATCGTGCGCAATTTTGCTGCCGGCTCGCTGGTCAAGCGCCTGGGCCTCGAGCCCGGCACCCAGCTGCCCCGCTCGATCATCGAATTCTGCTACAAGGACGATGCGCTGCATGACCCCATGGTCAGCGAAGAGCACATCACTGCCTTTGGCTGGGCCACCCCGGCCGAACTCGATGACATCATGAGCCTGGCCATTCGGGTCAATGATTTCCTCACGGGCCTCTTCATGGGCGTGGGCATCCAGCTGGTCGATTTCAAGATCGAATGCGGGCGCCTCTACGAAGGCGACCTGATGCGCATCGTGCTGGCCGACGAGATCAGCCCCGACAGCTGCCGCCTGTGGGACGTCAAGACCCGCAACAAGATGGACAAGGATCGCTTCCGCGAAAACCTTGGCGGCCTGATCGAAAACTACCGCGAAGTCGCCCAGCGCCTGGGAATCCTGGTGGAAACCGAAAATGCGCTGACCACCGGTCCGCGCCTCGTTCAGTAGTCTTTCGGAGCAGATGTCCATGAAAGCCCGCGTTACCGTGACCCTCAAGGCCGGCGTTCTCGACCCCCAGGGCCAAGCGATCGAAGGATCGCTGCGTGGCCTGGGCTTTCCTGGCGTGCAATCGGTGCGCCAGGGCAAGGTATTTGACCTGGTGCTGGGTGGCAGCGACGTCGAAGCTGCACGGGCTCAGCTGACCGCCATGTGCGACAGGCTGCTGGCCAATACCGTGATCGAAAACTACGCGATCGAAATCTCAAATTAACGCTTGAATGCGACAACTCACGACGCGCCAAGAAGTGGCGCAGGGTCCATTGACTATGCTCAAAATCATCTCTCTTTCCGTGATGTTCATCGCCTCGCTCGGGCTGCTGTTTGCAGCCTATGCATCGGTCCCCGTCTGAGGCGTCAAGCGCGCGGCTGACCGGCAGAAACCCCTGATCTGCCAGCGCAATGACCCTTTGTTAACCTCGATTGGCTAGCGTCCTCCCATCTTGTTTTCAAGCTGGTGCTGGCGGGGCCCGTGGTCGCATTTGGACGTTACCTGGTGTCGGCCGGCGCAGCCACCCTCGTTGATGTGGGGCTGGTTCAGCTTCTGCTCGCGTTCAGCCTTGTCGATTCGCCCGCCGCCTACGCCGCCATCATCGCGGCAGGGGCCGGACTGGGCATGCTCGTCAATTTTTTTGTGTCCCGCCGCTATGTGTTCGCTGCGGACAGCCGCGCGGCGCATCGCCAGCTGCTGAGCTTTGTGCTGGTTGCCTTGAGCACCCTGGCACTGCGCCTTGTCGTGGCGTTTGCGCTGGTATGGGCCTTTGCCCTGCCCGTGTTTGGCTGGCTCAGCCTGATCCCGATCGAGGCCGCACCGGAACGCCTTGCCCATCTGGGCGCCGTGGCCGTGGTGACCCTCTACTCGTTTTTCGCGCACAAGCACGTCTCCTTCGCCGGGGGCGTGGGGGCGTTCGTTTCCAGCAAGGCGGCTGCACGGCCATGAACGTCCAGACCCTGATCATCGGTGCCGGCCCGGCGGGGCTGACCACAGCCTATGAACTGACCAAGGCAGGCCAGTCCGTCGCCATCATCGAACGCGACCCGGTCTATGTCGGCGGCATTTCCCGCACCGTGAACTACAAGGGCTATCGCTTCGACATCGGCGGCCATCGCTTCTTTTCCAAGAGCGCTGAAGTCGAGGCCTGGTGGACCGAGATCATGGGCGACCAGATGCTGGTCCGTCCGCGCTCGAGCCGGATCTATTACAACGGCAAGCTGTTCGATTATCCCCTGCGCGCTGGCGACGCCCTGAGCAAGCTGGGACCCGTCGAGGCCCTGCGCTGCGTGCTGTCCTATGGCTGGGCCAAGCTGCGGCCCTATCGGCAGGTCGTCAGCTTCGAGCAATGGGTGGTCAACAATTTCGGCCGGCGCCTGTTCCAGATCTTCTTCAAGACCTATACCGAAAAAGTCTGGGGCATGGATTGCACTGACATTTCAGCCGATTGGGCCGCCCAGCGCATCAAGGGGCTCGATCTCTATACCGCCATCGTCCAGAGCCTTGGCATCACCAAATCGCCTGCTAAGGGCGAAGGGGTCATCAAGACGCTGATCAATAGTTTCCGCTATCCCCGCCTCGGCCCCGGCCAGATGTGGGAAACAGCGCGTGACAGGATCCTCGCCCAGGGCGGCAAGGTCATGATGGGTTCATCCATCACCGCCATCAGCCAGCATGCCGAAACCGGCAAATGGGTGGCCATCGTCACAGATGCAGCGGGCAAGGAAACCAAGGTCACCGCTGACCATCTGGTCTCGTCGGCGGCGATCAACGAACTGGTGCGCCTGCTTGGCGCCGACAAAGACCCCGCAGTCGACGCAGCCGCCAAGGCGCTGCGCTATCGCGACTTCCTGATTGTCGGACTGATTGCGCGCAGCAAGGACAGCTTTGACGACAACTGGATCTATATCCACGATCCCAGCGTCAAGGTGGGGCGCATCCAGAACTTCAAGTCCTGGTCACCCGACATGGTGCCTGACCCCGAGACGGCCTGCTACGGCATGGAATATTTCTGCAATGCCGGCGACGAAACCTGGGACATGAGCGACGCCGACCTGATCGCCCGCGCCAGGCGCGAGATCGGCCAGCTTGGCCTGGCCCGCCCCGAGGATATCATCGACGGCTCTGTCGTGCGCCAACCCAAGGCCTATCCGGTCTATGACGACACCTACAAGATCAATGTCGACACCATCACCGAAGGGCTAGAAGCCCAGTTCAGCAATCTGCATCTGGCCGGTCGCAACGGCATGCACAAATACAACAACCAGGATCATGCCATGATGACCGGCATGCTGACGGCCCGTAATATCCTGGCCGGGGGCAAGGCCTATGACGTCTGGGGCGTCAACGAGGATGCCGACTACCACGAGGGCGGCGCTGCGGGCGCCGACCAGATCGAGGAACGCCTTGTTCCCCGCCGCATCGCCTGAAACCAGCCCTGCGGCAACGCCGGCTGTATCGACCGGCAAGGCCAACCTCGCGTCCCTTGTCGTGGTTCTGGCCTATTGCGCGCTGCTGACGCTGCTGGCACTCGGCCACGCGCCATCGCTGGACGAGGCGCAGGGCTGGCTGGTCGCCACCACGATCAACCGCCCCATCGATTTCTTCATCCTGCCATCGGAAGGCCACCCACCACTCTGGCACTGGTTGCTGCGCCTGCTCTCGCTTGGCATGGATCTCCCGCAGGCCCGGTTCATGACGCTCGGCTTCGGATTGCTCAATGCCTTCCTGCTGCGGCGCCTGTTGCAGGGCACCCCCCTGCTGCTGGCCATGCTGCTGTTCTCATTTGTCGGCCTGCAGAGCTGGGGCTATTATTTCCGTCCTTACCCGCTGATCATGACCGGTATTGTGTGCACCCTGCTTCTTAATCGAAGCGGTCGCCAGCAGGCGGCGAGCTGGGTGCTGGCCGTGACATGTGGCCTGCACTTTTTCGTCGGCTTCCTGTTTGCGTTCTGGCTGCTCTGGCAATGGCGCCAGGGTGTGCGCCTGAGGGCACTCATCGGCCCCAGCCTGCTGGCGGCCTGCTTTGGCGCCATGGCGGTGCTGTCGGCGCTGGGCAATTCGACCGCAGGCAACCCGACAATCGGTATCCTTGATGGCACGCTGGCCAATCTGGCCTGGACAGCCATGTATCCCCAATTGCGCCTGCCGGTCGTGGCCGTCGTGACCATGGCACTGCTCGGCTTCGGATTGCGCAAAACGCCCTATCTCGCGGTAACGCTGCTGGCGACATTGCTGGTTTTTGCGGTGGCGACGGCGGCGCTCTACGCGCTTTACCCCTGGCACCTGGCCTTCATGACCATGCTGTGTTTCATGGCGTTTCAATTTGCCGGCGCCAAGGCATCCCACTGGGTCCTGCCGCTGCTGCTGTTTCCCCAGGTCGAGGCGGGCCTTATCAGCGTCTTCGGGCGCTTGCAGCAACCCAACTGGGCGGAACCGGACATCTACGCCATCATCAAGGCCGACGCCGGCACCGGTTTCGACCCCGCACGGCAATTGGTGGCCTGGCCCGATATCGCCGGCATTTCAACTGTCGCCATGAACCACATCTCCATGACCAGCGGCAATAACGGGGCGATGCTGGGACCCATCGATTGGCGCGGCTGGCAGGTGGGGGATATGGATCCGGCCCTTTTGACCCGTCCACGCCCCTTCTGGCTGCTGTGCAGCGACTGTGACATGATACTGGCCTATCTGGCCACGGCCGGCGCGGCCCCCACCCAGATCGGCTACCGGCGCCACTACGACAACTCCCCGATCACCGCCTATCGCATCGACTGACCGAATTACGCGACGGCAGTTAGCCAAACACTTACCACATCGAGAAAACCCGCCTGGTTTCGTTTCGGCGTTAGCCAAATGGCAGCGCTCCGCCACTAACCTGCGCCCACGGATTGGGGAGCAAAAAAATGGCGATGGAAACAGGGCGTCTGAGCTGGGTAGACATGGCCAAGGGCCTGTCGATCTTTCTGGTGGTGATGATGTATGCCGCCTCCAGCGTTGGCGAGGACACCGGCGGCGTCGGCGCCTTCCATTGGGCCATTGCCTTTGCCACGCCGTTCCGCATGCCGGAATTCTTCATGATCTCGGGGCTGTTCCTGTCGCAGGTCATCGATCGCCCCTGGCGCGCTTTCGCCGATCGCCGCGTGGTGCACTATCTCTATTTCTACGTGCTGTGGGCAACGATCCACATCGTGTTCAAGGTCGGCCTGATGACGGCCGATCCCATGGGGGCAGTCCAGCAACTGGCGCTGGCGGTGGTGGAACCCTATGGCGTGCTGTGGTTCATCTATATGCTGGCAGTGGTCGGCGCCGTGACCAAGCTGACGCACAGCTTGCGCGTGCCGGTGTGGGCCGTGTTCGGTGTGGCGGCGATCCTTGAGATGGCGCCTATCGAGACGGGCAGCTATCTGATCGACCAGTTCTGCGCCTATTTCGTCTTTTTCTATGCCGGCTATATCCTGGCTCCACTGATGTTCCGGCTTGCTGCCTGGGCGATCGGCAACGTTGGGCTGGCGCTGGCGGGCCTTGCCGCCTGGGCCGTCATCAATGCCGCCCTGGTGTTTTCGCCCGGCTTTGCCATGCACCCCATTAAACCGGTGATGGGGCTGGCCGGTCTGCCCGGCGTGCATCTGGTGCTGGCGCTGGTGGGCACCACTGCCCTCTGCGGGATCGCAGCACTGCTCACCCGCCTGCCGGCGATGGGCTGGCTGCGCTGGCTGGGAAGCCAGTCCCTGATCGTCTACCTGGTGTTCGTGCTGCCCATGGGCATCGCGCGCACTGTGCTGATCAAGCTCGGCTTCGTTGAGCCAACGCTGCTGACACTGGCCATCCTGACCATCGCCATCGTCTCGCCACTGGTGCTTTATTGGCTGGTGCAGCGCACCGGTTACGGCCATTTCCTGTTCACGCGCCCCAGGTGGGCCCATCTGCCTGGCGCCCGTCGCCCGACCGCCAGCGCGGCCACTGTCCCCGCCGAATAGACCAGCACTGGCGCCGATCCGCCATGGGGCTTGGAAAGGGCAATGTCTGCGCTTGCCTTTTGCGCCAAGACTCACCAAAAGAGCCTCGCAGCACCCGACATCAGCGAGGAAAAGCCGATGAAATCCGCCGTCATCGTGTTCCCCGGACTCAACCGTGACCGCGACATGATCGCGGCCCTGACCAAGGTGTCGGGCACCGCGCCCGCCATCGTCTGGCATCAGGACGCCGACCTGCCCGATGTGGACCTGATCGTCATTCCCGGCGGCTTTTCCTATGGCGACTATCTGCGCTGTGGCGCTATCGCTGCCCGCTCGCCCATCATGGACATCGTTCGCACCCGCGCCGCAGCCGGCGTCAAGGTGCTGGGCGTCTGCAATGGCTTCCAGATCCTGATCGAAGCTGGCATGCTGCCGGGCGCCCTGATGCGCAATACCTCGCTCAAATTCGTTTGCCGCGAGGTCAAGCTCGAGGTGACCAATGCGGACACCGATTTCACCCGCGGATATGCCCAGGGCCAGATCATCCGCTGCCCTGTCGCCCACCATGACGGCAATTACTTCGCTGACAGCGCGACGCTGCAGCGCCTCGAGGGCGATAGCCGCGTGGCGTTCCGCTATGCCGAGGGGACCAATCCCAATGGCTCGCTCAACGATATCGCCGGCATTTTCAACGAGACCAGAAATGTACTCGGCCTGATGCCGCATCCGGAAAACCTGATCGAGGCCGCCCATGGCGGCGACGACGGGCGCGCCCTGTTCTCCGGACTGCTCGGCGCGGCGGCCTGACATGGACCCGCGCCGCCTGCTCACCCGGCTTGGTCTGCTGTGTGGCATCGGTGGGCTGGTGCTGCAGTTTTCCATTTCAATGCCGGCTTATATGGCTGCCGGACGCGACATTCCGGGCGCGCTGGGCACGTTTTTTGCCTATTTCACCATTCTGACCAATATCGCTGTCGTGCTGGTCTATCTGTCCGAAATCTTAGGCGCCCGCTGGCTTGCGCCGTTCCGCACGCCGCAGTGGCGCGGCATGATGGCTGCCTGCATCTCCCTAGTCAGCCTCTA
>JAHJOS010000295.1 GCA_018820005.1 Alphaproteobacteria bacterium
CGCCAGATGCTTTTGCCGGCGGCAGCTTCAACCCGCAACTCTTCCTGCAGCACATGCAGGGCAGTTTGGTGACGCTGCTGTCAATCGTTGCTGGGTATCTGCTGATCCTGGCGGCGTTCAATCTCACCCGCGAGCTATTTATTGGCTTGGCCTTCTGGAAGCTGGTGGCCAACGGCGCCCGGGTCTCCAACATCGACAGCCTCGACACAATTGGTGCCCGCTCGGAAGACAAGGCGTTAGGCGGCGAAGGCCTCGCCGATGCTCTCAACGTGGGGGGCTATTGATGCCTATTCCTGCCCGGTACCACGACGGTGTCACGGCCCGACCGCAAACGGTGGGACTGCTCTACGAAAGCCTCGACGGTTCCGGCACGCTCGTGATCGTCCATCTTGACGACCGATCCGAAATAGCCCGTTGGCCGGTATCTGCCCTGTCCATCGTGCCCGGCCGTCGGGACGAACTGCGCCTGATGGCCAGCGATGGTGCAGACGGGGCCCGCGTCGTCGTGCGCGGCAGCGCTGACATTGCGCGCATCAAGGCAACGTTACCGGTTCTGCAGGCCAAGCAGCGCCTGGAAGCGCGCCACCAGATTGGTCTGGCAGCGCTCGCCACGGCGGCACTTGGCGCGGTGATCCTCGCCTACCTCTATGGCGTGCCGCTGATAGCTGGTCGTATCGTCGGTTCGGTGCCGCCCGATTGGGAGCGCAGTCTGGGCGCCACTGTTGCCATGCAGATGGAGGCTGGCCTTGGCGGAAACGTAACCCTGTGCGATCCCGCGCCGGAAAGCGTCGCCAATCTGGCCCTGGCGCGATTTGGGGCAACGGCCCTGGCCAATAGCGACAGCCCGTTCGACCTCGATATCCGCGTCATTCATTCGCCCATTGCCAACGCCTTTGCCATGCCCGGCGGCCGCATCTATGTCTTCTCCGGCTTGCTCGATCAGGCCGACAGCCAGGACGAGTTCGCCGGCGTTCTGGCGCATGAAATTGGCCATGTCGCCTATCGGCACGGCATGGAACAGTTGATTTCCTCGGCCGGGACTGGCGCGTTGATCGGCTTTATCCTTGGCGACATGACCGGCGTGTCGATAGCGGCAGGTCTGGGTGCCACCGTCATCGATTCTCGCTTCTCGCGCGAGGCTGAGCGGCAGGCCGATGCCTATGCAGCACGGCTGGCCCAAACGTTCGACTTCAATCCCGTTGGACTGGCTGATTTACTGGACAGGGTTGGCGGCGATGACGAACTCACGCGGGCCTTGGCCTTGTTCAGCACACATCCTCTGACGGCAGAACGCAAGGCGGCCCTGGAACTATTGTCGCGCGAGCGCCCCGCTGGCCTGCCGCGACCATTCAGCGATGCTGAATGGTCTGCTATCCGTTCGATGTGCAAGGGGCTGCCCATCGGCGATGGTCAGATCGGCAGCACATGAGCCTGCGCGGCCGATCTTCAAACTCGATCAATACCTTGGCGCTAGTGTCACGGTCTGAAGCAGCGGCGGCGGCAGAGTGCGCATACTGATCCGGACATCGAGATGGGCTATCTGGGCGCGCCGGCTGGGCAGCATCGCGGTGCCGCTTATTGTCATCTCGGTGGTTCTGCACCGCTTCCGGCTGATAACCAGTGACCTGTTCTTGGTGACGGCAGGTCTGGCGGGCACGGCAGCATTGCTTGCGCTGGTGGTTTCCCTTGTCGCCCTGTCGCGGCTTTGGCAATCGGGCGACCAAGGATGGAATCGCGCCCTGCTGGGCCTGGTGCTGGCGCTGTTATGCCTGCTGCCCTTTGGCTGGTACGGCAATCTTGCGCTACGCTACCCCGCAGCAACTGACATCTCTACAACCAGCCGCGACCAGTTGCCGTTGGTTTTCGAGCCCGGAACGGCAGCCATGCCCGCACCCCGCTTGCTCACACCAACCCAGATCGCTGCCACTTTCCCTAATGTCGTCACGCGTACCTACCGACTGGGCACAGCGCAGGTGTTTGCACTGGTCCAGCAGCTGGTCGCTGACAATGGTTGGACGGTGCGGCTGCTGCAGGCGCCCGACGCGGCGACGCCGGACGGCCGACTGAATGCGCAGATCATGACCTTGCCGGGCTGGCGAGAAGAGGTCGTGCTGCGCGTCGCCGGTAATGACGACAGCGCCACTGTCGACATGCGGTCGGCCTCGCTCAACGCGCTGCACGACTTCGGTAACAATGGTCTGCGTATCGAGAGTTTTCTGCGGGCCCTCGACGAGGCTGTGACGACGGCACTGCGCGATGGCGCCATTGCCGCAACCGACCGCACAGACGAAACCGATGACGAGACACCGGCTCCGGTGGAAGTCGACGACGGCGAAGCGCCTCAGGGCTAAAGAGCAATCCGGGTGCCCCAGGGCCGGCGCGAGACGCTGAGCAGGCCCGAGCGCTCTAGATGTTCAATATGGGCCTCTATAGTCATCGCGGCCGCACGGCGGACCATAAAGGGCTGTGCCGGATAGATCTTGCCGACAATGGCGCTGACGGTTCGGGCGCCTTCGCGAATGGCGGCGAGCACCTGCTCATTGCGCTGTTCCCGATGTGCCCTGAGGGCAGTGGCATGGCTAGGGCCGTCGGCAATCGGGGCGCCGTGGGCGGGCACATAGCGGCGATAGGGCAGGCCGATGACCTTGTCCAGCGAGGTCAGATAGTCCGTCATTGACCCGTCTGGTACCGCCACCAGCGTCGAGTTCCAACCCATCACGTGGTCGCCGCTGAGCAGATCGCTCCCAAGGCCATATGCAAGGTGGTTGGCGCAATGGCCCGGCGTGGCGTGGACGCGCACTGTCAGATCGCCAGCAGGGACTGATTCTCCATCGCTCAGCGTTCGGTCCGGTACCAGACCCCAGTCGCAGGACCTGCGCAGCCGATTGTGCTCAAAGCGGCGTAGTGGGCGCGACAGGCTGTGCGCGCCGCCAAACCACAGCGGCGCGTCGAGCTGCCGCGAAAGGCGGGAGGCCGCCGCACTGTGGTCGCGGTGGGTATGGGTCAGCACGATCGCTTCGACCCGCCGCCCCGCTATGGCGCGCAAAAGAGCATCCAGATGTGCATCATCGTTCGGACCGGGATCGAGCAGCGCCAGGCGCTCGTGGCCTATAAGAAAGCTGTTGGTCCCGGTAAAGGTGTAAGGACTGGCGTTGGGCGCAGTAACCCGCACCAACCCGTCTGCGACGGGAACGGGCATGCCCGTTTCAGGATCAAATTGGGTGTCGAAGGTGAGGCTGGTGGCCATTGCACTCACTGTGGTGGCAGATTAAGAAGTGAA
>JAHJOS010000296.1 GCA_018820005.1 Alphaproteobacteria bacterium
CTTGGTGAAGGGCGCAGCGGCCAGCGTGGCCAGGGTTTGCTCTTCGAGGGCGTCACCCTGCAGGTTCCACACATAGGCGGTGGTCCCGATATTGGTGTAGCGGGTGCCATCGGCGTAGCGGAAATGATGTTTGTTGGACACGCGTACCGGTCCGTGGTGGCCCGGCTGGGCCGGCCCGACCTCGAAGCTGCCGCGGACACCGTCAAGCGCGTCAATATTGCTTGCGGTCTGGTAGTGCCACTGGCCCTCAGCATCAGGCAGCAGGCGCAGCTTGTAGGCGCCGCCACCATCGTAGAACCCGGTGACCTCAACCTGCCGATCGCCCTGGGTGAAGGTGGCGCGCAGATCCACATCGCGGAACGGATTGCCCTCTGAAGGTCCGGCAAGGGTCAGTTCGAACGTGGCCCATAGCGACGCAGCGCCAGTGGCAATTGCAGATTTGGTCATCTTCTATCTCGCGACAAAGCGGGCGCGGACGCCCCGTGAAAAGTCTTACCCGAGCGCTGCGGCGGCACGCGGCCGCCAGCGGTGGCGAATGGTTGGAATGGAATCGAGCAGCAGCCGGGTATAGGCGTGCTGGGGATCGCTCATGACCTGGCGGGCCGGGCCAAACTCGACCACCTGCCCCTTGTTCATCACCGCCACAAAATCGGAGATGTAATAGGCCGTGGCCAGATCATGGGTGATGTAGAGGAAGCTGCGCCCGGCTTCGTCGCGCAGTTTCTTGAACAGGTTGATGATGATCATGCGCCGCGACGCATCGATCATGCTGACCGGTTCATCGGCCACGATCAGCTTTGGCTGGGGGATAAGCGCACGCGCCACCGAGATGCGCTGCAACTCGCCACCGGAGAACTGGCCGGTGTATTTTCCGCGGATATCGCCGTAGTTGAGACCCACGCTGGTGAGGGCTTCGGCGACCGCCACTTCAGCCTGGTCATTGTCCATGCCGGCGACGCGCCGCGCCGTTTCGTTGAGATAGGCATCCACCGGACGATAGCGGCTGAAGGCTTCGAACGGGTTCTGGAAGATGGGTTGCACCAGACCAAGAAAATCCTTCCTGGACGGGGTGGCGCCGCTGCCGGCAACCACCTTGTCATAGACAATCGCCCGACCGGAGGTGGGGGTTTCCAGGCGCAACAGGGTCTTTGCCAGGGTCGTCTTGCCGCTGCCAGATTCCCCGACAATGGCAATCACCACCGGCTTGTCGCTTTCCACCGTGATATTGACGTCGTTGAGCGCATGGATCTGCCTGGACTGGGCAAAGCCACCCAGACGATAGACCTTGTTGAGCCCTTCGGTCTTGAGGATCACGGTCATAGCGTCGCTCCTGCGACCAAGGTTTTGGCTGCCGTGGACTGCGCGACAAAATGGTTGGGCTTGACCTCCACCAGCACGGGTTGGGCATCATAGGCCCGGTCGCCACTGGCCCCAGCTGCACTGGCCATGACACCGCGCATGCTGTCGTCGCCAATGGTGGGCAGGGAATCGATCAGCATCCTGGTATAGGCATGCTGGGGATCGGCAAAGACGCTCTCGGTGTCGCCATATTCCACCACCCGCCCCGCGTACATGATGAGCATCTTGTGGGTCACCTGGTAGTGCACCCCCATGTCGTGCGACACGACCAGAATGGTGTTGCCCATCTGCTCCTGCAGTTCCATCAGCAGCATCAGGATTTCCTTTTGCACCACCACGTCGAGCGCCGTGGTCGGCTCGTCAGCGATGATCAGCTCGGGCTGGAAGAAGGTAGCCAGGGCAATCATCACGCGCTGCCGCATGCCTCCCGAGAGCTGATGGGGGTATGAATCCATGGCCTCAGGCGGCAGCCCGAGCTTGCCGATATATTGGCGGGCCCGCTCCAGCACGCGCTTCTTGTTGCTATCGGTGCCGGGGAAATCGATGAACTGCTCGCGGATGCGGATCACCGGATTGAGCGAGTTCATCGAGCTCTGCGGGATATAGGAGACGGTCTTGAACCACTCCTTGCCGATATTGGCCGTGGTCACCGGCTTGCCGTCTGTGCCCTTGAGACCATAGTCGATGCTGCCCCGCGAGAGATACATGGGCTGCTGGATATCGCCATAGATGGCCTTCATCAGGGTCGATTTGCCCGAGCCGGACTCGCCGGCAATGCCGACGATGCAATTGTCCGGAATGGTCAGGTTCACGCCATCGACGGCGTCGATGACGCGGTTGCCGATGCGGTAGCTGACCTTGAGATCGTTGAGGCGGATCATGACACACCACGCTTGCTGGCAAAGGCCTGGTTGAAGCCCGTGGACGTGAGAAATAGTCCGAGGAACAGGGTGATCGTGGCGATGATGGGCGCCACCAGCCAGACATATTGCCCGGTGAACAGGGCATTGTAGTTGAGCGCCCAGAAGATGATCGAGCCCAGTGTCGGCACTTCAACCTTGGAGAGGCCAATGACGGCCAGCGTCGCCTCGATATTGATCGCGAACAGCACGGTGTTGATGAACCCCACCACCATATAGGCGGACACATAGGGGAAGATTTCACGCAGCAGGATCTGCATCGTATTGGCCCCTGAAAAGCGGGCCATGTTGATGAACTCCCGCTCGCGCAGTGACAGGGCCATGGAGCGGACGGTGCGCGCATCCCAGGCCCAGCCAAACAGCACGATAATGATGCCCACGGTCAGAAACGAGGTATTGCCGCGGATCAACGCGCCCAGGATGATCAGGATGGGCAGCAGGGGCATGGTGATGAAGGTATCGACAAACAGCATCACGATGCGTTCGAACTTGCCCCCGATGTAGCCAGCACTCAGGCCCACCAGCGTGGCGATGATGGTGACGCCGACCGCAACCAGAATGCCCAGCGTCAGCGAATTGCGGATACCAAACACCAGGAACCAGAAGATGTCCTGGCCCAGCGCATTGGTGCCTAGCAGGTGGATGCCCGAGACCGGCAGATTGCGCATGTAGCTGGCCTGGAGCGACGGGTCGACGGGCGCAAAATTGGGCAGGATGAAGCTGCCCAGCCCCATGATCGCCAGGATCAGCAGGCCGAGCCCCAGGCGGAAATTGACCAGCCAGACCAGGCTGCCCCGACTGGCGCTGGCGGGCGTTGGGGCGACCACCACGGCGACGGGGTCCAGATTGTTCACATCCATGCTCATTTGTGGCGAATCCGGGGATCGAGGAGGGGGTAAAGCAGGTCGATGACCAGCCCGGCGGTGGCGACGGAAATGATGGAGATGGTGATGGCGCCATAGAGCACATTGTAGTCGCCGCCATTGGCGGCCGTGCGCATGACCAGCCCAAGCCCGGGATAGGAGAAGATCATCTCGGTCAGCAGCGCGCCGTTGAACACCATGCCCAGCGAGAGCGCCAGGGCGGTCACCTGCGGCAGCAGCGCATTGCGGAACACATAGCGCGTCATGCGCGTCCAGTTCGAGGCGCCCTTGAGGCGGGCATAGACGACATAGGGTTCTTCGGTGGTGGCGACGGTCAGCGCCTTCATCGAGAGGATGTTCCAGCCAAAGCCGGCCAGCACCAGCGTGATGCCGGGCAGGAGCGAATTGTAGATGATCATGCCGAACTTTTCGGGCGTCATCTGACCCACCGGAAAGGTGGCCGACAGCGGGAAGATCGGGAAGATATAGGCCAGCAGCAGCAGCATGCTGACCGCCAGGATGTAATAGGGGATCGGGTAAAGCAGGATCCCGACAAACTCCAGGATGGAGGCGGCCTTCTTCTTGTGGAAGTAGCCGGCCACCAGCCCCACCAGATTGCCCAGGGTCCAGGCGATCACTGTCGAAGTGAGCAGCAGGCCCAGCGTCCAGGGCAGCGCGTTCATGATCATCGCCGAAACCGGCTGCGGGTAATAGGTGAACGAGGGGCCGAAGTCGAAGCTGAAGACGATGCGCTTGAGATAGGACACATATTGCACGAACACATTGCCGTTCAGCCCGTAGAGCTGTTCGAGCGTCACCCGCATTTCGGCAATGGCTTCAGATGTCAGGGTGCCGTTGGCGCGGCTTTGGAGCTGGCCGATATAGCCGTCCACCGGATTGATCGGCATCAGGCGCGGCAGCATGAAGGTAATGGTCAGGCCGATGAACAGGACCACAAAATAGAGGCCGATCCGCTTGGCGATGAAACTTAACAGACCCATGAATTGACCTCTGGAAAATAGGGACGGGGTGGCCGTGGGAGGGCGGCTACCCCGTCATGGGCTGCTACTGCTTGCCGGTGGGCTCAACACTCACGACAGTCTTCTTGAACGAGCTCCACCAGGAGTATGGCGCCGCGTAGAAGTTGTCCTGCTTGGGGAAATTGGTCCAATAGGTGTTGTTGGTGGGGATCGTGGTGGGGATGTTCATCAGGTTGATGATCTCCATGTCCTTGACGATCGCCATGGCAATAGCCTGGCCGTTGGCGACGAACTTGGGATCGTCGAGCGGTAGCGAGGCGCCCTCAGATACCAGCGAGAGCACTTCGGGATTGGTGATGCGGGCATAGTTGCCGCTCAGCGGATCGGTGGAGTCTGCCGGCAGGATGTTTTCCGTCCGGAACTGGTTCCAGTTGCCCAGCCAATTGGCGTTGTAGACGCATGTGTTGGACCAGTTCATCTGCAATTCGTTGCGCGAATTGGTGTTCTGGACGGTGGTGAACTCACCATTGTCGACCTGACGGGCGTTGACGTTGAAACCGGCCTGGCGCCAGCTGTCGGCAATCGAGAAGCCCAGCCGCTGCAGCACCTTGTTCCAGTCGCCGGGGATGACGAACTCGATCACCCAGGGCGAGCCATCCGGCAGCGCGTAGAAGCCGTCAGCACCCTTCTTGATGCCGACAGAGGCCAGCAGCTTTTCAGATTCAGCCGGGTCGTGTTTCCACCAACCCGAACCAAAGCCGGAGCGGACCGCATCGCCCGTCGGCAGCAGGGACTGATCGATGCCCTGGGAAGCCAGCGCGGCAACCAGTTCATTGCTGAACTCGGCATTGAACGGCTTGTAGCCATCGCCCAGCGTCAGATCCTTGAGCTGATCGAGATTGGCATCATAAAAGATCGGCCCGGTGATCGGTGTGTCCGGCAGCGGCATGGCGGCGGCCTTGAACTGCCCGCTCATGGCGCTGATGCCGACCTGCTGCAGGTTGAGGGCCAGGGCAAGCGCCCAGCGCACCTCGGGCATATCATAGGGCGCCCGCTGCTGATTGATGTAGACGCCATAGGAGCAGGCATCATTCATGTCGTGGTAGGGGAAGGTGGCCGAGAAGGTCTGGACAGCGGGATTGCGGGCCTTGGCCGCATCGATGCTGTCCGGGCTCATGAAAGTGTCGACATCGTACTGGTTCTGCACGAAGGCCAGCGCGCGGGTCTCTTCGGTGCCGAAATCCTTGTAGTAGATGAACTTGGGCTTTGGCGTGCCCAGATTGCCCCAGCTGGAGCGCTGCCAGTCATCGCGCAACTCCCAGAGCTGCCAGAAGCCATTGGTGTCGAATTCCTTGATCTTGTAGGGCCCAAGGGTCACCGCCGGCGCATTCTGGAAGCTCACCACTTCATCGCCAAGCGGTTCGAACACATGCTTGGGCACCCAGTTGAAAGGCGTGCCCCAGGTGTAGACGCCCAGGCGGGTGGTCAGGTCGTAGGATGGCTTGGCCGTCTCGACTTCGAAGGTGTAGTCGTCGATCTTCTTGTAGCTCTTGAGAAAGACCGTCACGCTGGCGACGTTGGTCAGCTTCTCGCGATATTTGAAGGCGGTATCGAGCGAATAGATGATGTCGTCGGTGGTGAACTCGACGCCGTCGCTCCAATAGATGCCCGGACGGATCTTGATGCGGAACTGGGTGTGCTCGTCATTGAGCACTTCGGGGAAGCCATCGGCCATTTCGGGATAGGATTTGCCGGTGGCCGTGTCCATTTCCCACAGATAGCCCCAGCCAAGCTCGCGGAAGCCACGCCAGATCGCATAGGAATTGAGCGGGTTCTGCGCACTGGGGTTGGCCACACGGCCATCAAATGTCTGAACGATCAGCGTCTCGCTACGCGGCGTGCCCACATCGGTCATTGCGCCTTGCGCAAAGGCGGTAGTGGTCATCAAAGCGCCCATTGCGGACGCCACCAGGAAGTGACCTAGCCTTGTCATGTGTATCCTCCTTGACCGGCCGCACTCTTTTGGCGCTGACCGGCAAAACCAAGCATTCCGGACGACGGCGGACCGTGACGTCTCATTGGCCAGCGCAAAACGCTGCCCATTTCAGACTGTCTGAAACGACCTTCTCCATCCCACGCGCATACCTGTGAAGCGCATCGCTATGTTCTTATGGTTTCGTTTTTTTGCGATTTATTACGGATAAATGCAGTTCAGAGCGCTGTCAATTGCAAATTGACCCCATATGCGACCGATTCCGCACCAAACCTCAGCGCGTCAGCGCGCAACGATCACTTCGACGCCGCGACGCTCAAATGCCTCGCGATCCGCATCGGAAATGCCGCTATCGGTGATGAGCGTATGCACCAGTTCGAC
>JAHJOS010000297.1 GCA_018820005.1 Alphaproteobacteria bacterium
CATCTCCCCTACAAGGGGGGAGAGCAGCGATGCGGCCGGCGGCATGCCTCCTTCTCCCCGTTCACGGGGAGAAGGTGCCCGCAGGGCGGATGAGGGGTCGCGATGCGCAGCATCGCTTGTTGCCGCGTGGAGCAATGGCATGCTGATCGACAGCCACTGCCACCTCGATTTCGAAGCCATGGCTGCCGATCTTGACGGCGTCATGGCCCGCGCTGCCGCCGCCGGCGTCTCCGGCATGGTAACGATATCAACACATGTGGAAAAGTTTTCCACATACGCCGGCATCGCGGAACGTTTCCCGAACGTCTGGTGCTCGGTCGGGACGCACCCGCACCACGCCGATGAAGAATTGCATATTCAAACGGATGATCTTGTCCGTCTAAGTGTCCATCCCCGCTGCGTTGCCATCGGCGAAGCCGGTCTCGACTACTTCTACGACAACGCCCCGCGCGAGGCCCAGGCCACCGGTCTGCGCCGCCACATCGCGGCCGCCAGGATCACCGGTCTTCCACTGGTTATCCACAGCCGCAAGTGCGACGACGACATGGCCGCCATCCTGCGCGAAGAAACCGGGCAGGGGGCTTTCCCCTTCCTCTTGCATTGCTTTACCGCCAGCGCCGACCTCGCCCGCACCGCCCTTGAGCTGGGCGGCTATATTTCGTTCTCCGGCATCATCACCTTCCGCAATGCCGAAGAGATCCGCGAGGTTGCCAAATTCGTGCCGGCTGACCGCTATCTCGTTGAAACTGATGCACCTTATCTGGCGCCGATCCCGCATCGCGGCCAGTCCAACGAGCCCAGTTTCGTCCGCCATACCGCCGAAAAACTGGCCGAAGTGCGCGGCATCACGCTCGAACAGCTCGCCAGTGAAACCACCCGAAACTTCGCTCGCCTCTTCGCCAAGACCGGGCTAGCCTGACCCATGCCTGCCGCCCAGCGCATCATCGCCACCATCCTCGGCTGCGGTTCGTCAGGCGGCGTGCCGCGCATCGGAAATGACTGGGGCGCCTGCGATTTCCATGAGCCGCGCAACCGCCGGCGCCGCTGCTCGCTGTTGATCGAGGGTTGGACCGAGGGCGAGGCAGAGCCCACTCGCGTGCTGATCGATACCGGCTGTGACCTGCGCGAACAGCTGCTCGACGCCGGCGTCGATCGCGTCGATGCCGTGCTCTATACCCATGAGCATGCCGACCACACCCATGGCATTGACGACCTGCGCGTGCTGGCGCTGCACAACCGCAAGCGCGTCGATGTCTATTTTACCCCCGCGGCAGGACATCGTATCCGCGAGGCCTTCGGCTATTGCTTCGCATCGCCTGCGGGCAGCGATTATCCCCCCATTCTCAATGCCCATGAGATCGAACCGGGCGCTGTCCTGACGATCGAAGGTCCCGGCGGCACCCTCATCGTCGACGCCTTCCGCCAGGAGCACGGCAACATCGACTCCCTCGGCTTCCGTATCGGCGGACTGGCCTATTGCTGCGACCTCTCGGCCTTTCCGCCGGAATCTTTCCCCGCCATCTCCGAGCTCGATGTCTGGATCATCGACGCCCTGCGTCCGACGCCCCATCCCAGCCATCTCAGCCTGCCCGAGACGTTGGACTGGATTGCCCGGTTCTCGCCCCGTCAGGCAGTGCTGACGAACATGCACATCGATCTGGACTATACGAGCGTCGACGCGCAAACGCCGGCGCATGTGACGCCGGCGTTCGATGGAATGCAGGTCGATGTTCTGTCGGGCGCCATCCTCAATCGCTGAGGCGACACCCCGTTGAGTCTAGCGGAACGCCGGGATGACGTGGCGGCCGTAGCCTGCGATGATCTCTTCTTCGTCGCCGCTGTCGAGATAGATGTTGAACTGGGTGATACCAGCCGCCTTGAGGGCATGCATCTTGGCGATGTGTTCGTCCGGTTCGCCCAGCACGCAGAAATTCTCCACCACATCGGGGGTGATGAAGTCGAGGAACGGGTTATCGGCCTGGCCGTGCTTGGAGTAATCGTAGCCGCGGCGTTTCTCGATATAGCTGGTCAGGCTGGCCGGCACTTTGTCGCTGTCGGCGCCGTATTTCTCAACAATATCAGCCACGTGATTGCCCACCATGGCTGGAAACCACTTGGTCGCCTCGATGGCGCGGGCCTTGTCGCCGAAATAGGCGGGGGCGGCGGCCATGGAGCGGTAATTGCTCATGTCGCGGCCAGCGGCCTTGCCTGCGTCGATGCACTGGTCGGTGAACCATTTGCAGAGGCCCGGATCGGCCAGCTGCAGCACCACGCCATCGGCGTGCTCGCCGGCGGTCTTGAGCGCCAGCGGGCCATAGGCAGCGATCCAGCTGGGCATGTCATGGCCGACGGCCCAGGGGAATTTGACCGGCTCGTCGATCTCGCCATAGGTGACTTCCTCGCCACGCACCATGGCCCGGGTCTTGTGGATGAACTCGGCCACCCGTGCAAGCGTAGCGGGTTTCTTGCCCATCACGCGGCGCGAACTGTCGCCACGGCCCACAGCGAGGTCAAAGCGGCCGCCACTCTGCTTGGCGAGCGACCCAAAGAGCGAGGCCGCTACCGACCAGTCCCGCACGTCCGGATTGGTGACCAGCGGGCCAAAGCGCATGTCCTTGGTGTGCTCCATGCACATCGCAATGGCGGCATAGCAATCGCGCCACAGGATGTGGGAGTCGTAGAACCAGCAATAGCTGAACCCGGCGTATTCCGCCGCGCGCACCAGATAGCGGGCGCGATCCGCTTCGATAAAGCCCTTGAAGGTGATGCCGAATTCCATGGTTCCCTGCGTCTCCCGTGCCACGTCAATTTTGACCAACCGATCAAATTTTTGGTCGTGCCGGCCGATAATGTCAATCGTCTTTACGCATGGGCTCGCTCCCTAATGGGCCGTCATAGGCAATCAAGGGACGGCCGCTGGTCGGGTGACGCAATACGCTGGCCCGCACACCATAGACACGCTCGAGCAGGGCAGGGGTCAAAACGGCGTCCGGAGCGCCTTCGGCCACCAGCCTGCCCGATGCCAGAACCACCAATTGGTCGCAATAACTGGCGGCCAGATTGAGGTCATGCAGTGCCAGCATCACCGTGGCACCTGCTGCGGCGCGCTGTCGTAACAACCCAAGGATGGCGAACTGGGCATGAATGTCCAGATGGTTGGTGGGCTCGTCGAGCAACAACAGCGACGGCTGCTGCGCTAGTGCGCGTGCCACGTGGAGCCGCTGCTGTTCACCCCCTGAAAGACTATTGTAGGCGCGTGCGGCGAACTCTGCCATCCCCACGGCGGCAAGGGCATGGTCCACAGCAGAGACATCGGCGGGTGAGGGGACAGATTGCCAAACAGACTGGAAAGGAATTCGGCCCAGTTGCACCACCTCACGAG
>JAHJOS010000298.1 GCA_018820005.1 Alphaproteobacteria bacterium
AATGTCGACGTCAAGCTGACCGTCGTCTAAACGCTTGGTTAACCATGATTGTACAGCCGCCCCGATTCTCGTGGGCGGCTGTAACTGTTTTGTTGGCGCAACGTATGACAATGCAATGCCGCTGCGAGACATGTCATGGCCATCAGCTCCGACTACCCCCGCCCGATCAACGTCAATGGGTACACCTGTCGCAATTGCGACGATGTCTCCAAGGCCAAGCGCTTCATCGACCCGACCCAATCGCCGCTTGAGGCGTCGGCTGCTGCCAACGATGGCAAGGACAGCACCGACTCGGCCGTCAGTTTTGGCGGCAGCCTGGTCAATCGCTCTACCGTCAACCCGTCCCAGCCATCGCGCCAGGTCGTGGATCGCCTGGCCTGACCCTCAGACATTCTTAAGCCTGCCGCTTCATGCCCCCTAAAGGCGCGGCGCCTAGACTCGCCCCGCCCTTGCGTCGGAGCATTCCATGTCGGCCCCTGCCCTCGCCATTTCCCATCTCTCCAAGAGCTTTGACCGCAAGGTGGTCGATGATCTGGACCTGACCGTGCGCGCCGGGGAATTCTATGCCCTGCTCGGCCCCAATGGCGCAGGCAAGACCACGATCCTGCGCATGGTGGCGGGTCTGCTGCAGCCGGATCAGGGCGAGATATCCATTTTCGGTATCGACACCAGCCGCGACGCTATCGCTGCCCGGCGGATCGTGGCCTGGGTGTCGGACGAGCCCATGGTCTATGACCGGCTGACGCCAATGGAATATCTCGAATTCGTCGCTGGCCTCTGGCAGATTGATGCATCCATTGCGCAGCGCCGGGCCGATGAACTCATCGACTGGCTGGGGCTGCGACCCCATGCCAATGAACTGTGCGGCGGCTTCTCCAAGGGCATGCTGCAAAAGGTCGCCCTGGCCGGCGCGCTGGTGCATGACCCGCGCCTGATCATCCTTGATGAACCGCTGACCGGGCTGGACGCCGGCTCTGCCCGGCAGGTCAAGGATGTGTTGCTGGGCAAGGTGCGCGAGGGCGTGACCGTCATCATGACCACCCACATCCTCGAAGTGGCCGAGCGCATGGCCGAACGCATCGGCGTCATCGCCGATGGCCGGCTGATCGCGGAGGGCACGCTGGCCGAACTGCGCACGCGGCTGGGTCGCCAATCGAGCCTTGAAGACATTTTCCTCGATCTTGTCGCCCAGAGCGCTGCCGCGCCATGACGGACGCTGGCATGCGCCGAACCTTATCGACACCGAGGCCCGCATCGCTGGCCTGGTTTGCCCGCCATGAAATTCGGCTGGCCTGGCGCGAGTGGCTGGCGATGATGACGGGCGGCCGCACCAGTCGCCGCATCGGCATTGCGGTGTTTCTGGTGGTGGCCATCGGCCTCATACACCTGATGGCATTCGGGCTCATCGCCCCCTGGGTGCGCCATGGCATTGTGCTCGAGAAGGCCACGCTGGTGCTACTGACCGGCAGCGGCCTGCTGTTCTGGACCGTGATGCTGTCCCAGGCGCTGGAGTCGATCACCCGCGTCTACTACGCTCGGTCGGATCTGGACCTGATCCTGTCCTCACCAGCTTCATCGCAGCGGCTCTTTGCCGTGCGCACCGCAGCGGTAGGCGCCAGCACCATTGTGCTATCTGGGCTGCTGGCCAGTCCGCTGCTCAATATGCTGGCCATTCTGGATGGTCCGCAATGGCTGGCCGGCTATGGTGTCGTCGTGGCCCTCGGCGCCCTGTCGACCGCCATAGCGCTGGCCATTACCGTCACCCTGTTCCGCCTGGTAGGGCCCAAGCGCACGCGGCTTGTCGCCCAGATCGTGGCGGCCGTCGTCGGCGCTGGCTTTGTCATCGGCATTCAGGCAGCCGCTATCGTCTATTATGGCAATATGTCCCGCTTTGCGCTGCTGCAGTCGCCCGCGATCATCGCGGCGGCGCCTGACCTTGATAGCGCAGTCTGGTTGCCGGCGCGGGCGCTGATGGGCGATGGCCCGGCCCTGCTGCTGATGTTCACCATCGGGCTCGGCTCTCTCGGGATAGCCATTGCGCTTTCGGCATCAGGCTATGGGCGCCATGCCATTTCGGCGGCGGGCCTGAGCCATGTGCGCCGCCAGCGCCGTGCCAATGCCCGCGCGTTCAGCCCGGCATCGCAGCGCCAGGTGCTGCGCATCAAGGAATGGCGGCTGCTGCAGCGTGACCCGTGGCTACTGTCCCAGACGTTGATGCAGATCCTCTATCTGGTGCCGCCAGCGCTGCTGCTGTGGCTCAACTTCGGCAATGACGCCGGCGCCTTTGTGGTGGTTGTGCCGGTGCTGGTCATGGCGTCGGGGCAATTGGCGGGCGGGCTGGCCTGGCTCGCCATATCGGGCGAGGACGCCCATGATCTGGTGGTGACGGCGCCCGTGAACCCGCGCACCGTGCTGATCGC